>CAZILR010001202.1:0-1694 GCA_964539995.1 uncultured Planctomyces sp. | reverse complement strand
TTCATCGAACTGGCCGGCGAAATCAACACACACATGCCGGACTACGTCATCAACCGGCTGATGGAATTCCTCAATGAGCAGGGTAGGGCGTTACGCGGCAGCAAGATCGCGCTGCTGGGCATGGCTTACAAAAAAGATGTCGATGATCCGCGAGAAAGTCCGTCGTTCGTTCTGATGGAGATGCTGCTCGCACGCGGAGCGGTCGTGACCTACAACGACCCGCACGTCCCGTCGCTGCCGAAGATGCGGCATCACGACGTCCCCGACATGGACAGCTCACCGCTGACTCCGGAATACCTCGCCGCACAAGACTGCGTGCTGATCGCGACGGACCACTCGGCCTACGACAGCGACTTCATCGTCCAGCACAGCCGCATGGTTCTCGACACCCGCAACGTGACGAAGAACGTGAAGGCGGGACGAGAAAAGATTCGCAAGGCGTGAACGTGGGGCACGTTTTTAACGTGCCCTGGATTCGTCTGTTTTGAAGCACGATGAAATCGTGCTCCACGTTGTCAGCGGCCATTCAGGACGGTTCGCCAAGCCAGCAGCGCGTCGCGAGTGGCTCGCACGTCGTGGACACGCAGGATGTCGGTGCCTTGCGCGGCCAGAGCAATGCTGACTCCGAGCGTTCCGGCGTTCCGTTCCTCGACGTCTCGGCCGAGCACCTTCTTCAAGAATCGTTTTCGCGAGTGGCCGATCAAGACCGGACGGCCGAGCGTGTGAAGCGTTGCGATGTGCGACAACAGTTCTAGGTTGTGCTCGGCGGTCTTTCCGAAGCCGATGCCGGGGTCGAGCACGATTCGTTCGCGAGCGACGCCGGCGGATTCGAGTTCTTCGAGCCGACGAGCGAAATGCCGGCACACGTCGGCGACGACGTCGTCGTAGTGCGGGTCTGCCTGCATCGTCTGCGGTGTGCCTTGAATGTGCATGACGATTACGCCACAGGCGGACTCGGCGCAGACGCGCGGCATGTCGGCGTCGAACGTCAGGCCGGAGATGTCGTTGACGATCACCGCTCCGGCGGCGAGGCACTGTCGAGCGACCTCGGCTTTGGAAGTGTCGATGCTGATCGACGTTCGTGTTTGCCGAGCCAGTTCGCGCACGACCGGGACGACTCGGAGCAACTCGTCGTCCACGGAGACCGGTGTCGCGCCAGGGCGAGTTGATTCGCCGCCGATGTCGAGAATGTCGGCCCCCTCGTCCGCCAGTCTCAGGGCGTGCTCGACGGCGGCTGACACCGAGCTGAACTGTCCGCCGTCCGAGAAGCTATCAGGCGTGACGTTCACGATTCCCATCAGCCTCGTTTGGCCTGCCATGTCCCATCGCTGCGTCGCAACAAGCCAGTCGCGAGTTGGTGCTCCAGGCTGCGAGGCGGTCGCTTTCGATGGAAAGCCAGGAAGACGAGGCGAAGTCTCCGGCCCAGGAGTCATGTGTTGGTTTGACATTGAAGGCGTCACGGCTATCCTACCCCGCACAATTTGCGCATTCGGAAGAGTTTGTCAGGTTGTCAACTTTGCGTAACACCTAGCGTCCAGGGAGTGTCGGACGCGAATCGTCTTGGACGTCTAAGCCATGAGGGCTTTGCTCGTTCACCTCGATGGGAGGCCAAGAGGCCGAGCCATCATAGTGCAAGGAAAGGGAGACATCATGAGTCGTTCTATGAAGTTGGTTGCGTTGAGCGCGACCCTGGC
>CAZILR010001201.1:0-1696 GCA_964539995.1 uncultured Planctomyces sp. | reverse complement strand
GGAGGATGGGCACTCTTGCCTCTTTGTCTTTTAACTCGCCACTAGACACTAACAACTCCCTCCGCCACATGCCCCGCATCGCCATCATCGGAGCCGGCCCGATTGGACTCGAAGCCGCATTGCTTGCTCGGCAACTCGGCCACGACGTCCAGGTCTTCGAGAAGGGCCGCGTCGCCAAGAACATTCTCGATTGGGGCCACGTCCGGCTCTTCAGTCCGTTCGGCATGAACTCATCCGAGTGGGGCAGGGGGGCGATTGCGAAATCGCTCGGCAACGACGCTCTGCCGCAAGACGACGAGCTGCTGACTGGCCGCGAGTTCGCGGAACGCTACCTGATCCCGCTCAGCCGCTTGCCGGAACTTGCGGGGTGCATTCACGAGCAGACACAAGTGTTGTCACTCAGCCGCCGACACTTTCCCAAGACCTCCGGCATCGGTTCGCCTGCTCGTGCCGCGCAGCCGTTTCAACTGTTGGTCGAGCATCAACACCAAGAGCGTGTGGAGCAGGCTGACGTGGTGCTCGACTGTTCGGGGACTTACCCGCATTACAACTGGATCGGCGATGGCGGCCAGCCGTGCATCGGAGAACGTGATGGGGTGAGCGGCGAAAACTACCGACTGCCGGAGATTTGCGACTCGAAATTCGCCAACCGAATCGTGATGGTGATTGGCTCCGGATTCTCCGCCGCGACCAGCGTGGTCGTGCTCGCGGATTTGGCCAAGCGTCATCCGCAAACGAAAATTCTGTGGCTCGCAAATTCGCAATCAGGGCAGGGGATCGACGCCGGGCCAATCGCGCGAATCCCAAACGATCCGCTGAGCGAACGGGATCGGCTTGCCGCGCGAGCCAATGAATTGGCCGTCTGCGGACACATCTCGCGAGCCGCATCACCTGAAGCCATCGCCCATCGAGTCGTCTGGTTCGCCGATGCCACCATCGCGAGCATCGCTCCCTCGCCAACGTGCCACGACTTCAATGGCTTCGAGGTCGAACTGGATTGGTCGCGGTCTCAGCAACAGGGGACGAGTGCCGAGAACTCACCTCGTCGCATCACGGTCGATCGCCTCATCGCCAACGTCGGCTACCGCCCGGATCGGTCGATCTACGAAGAACTGCACGTCCACGAGTGCTACGCCACTCAAGGGCCGATCAAGCTGGCGGCGAAGCTGTTAGGCGAAACATCGGCGGACTGTTTGGCGCAGACCAGTCACGGCTGCGATGTGCTCAAGAACCCGGAACCGAATTTTTTCATCCTCGGCTCAAAGAGCTACGGCCGAAATTCCAACTTCCTGTTGAAAGTCGGCATCGAACAAGTGCGCGACGTGCTCGCTTTGTTGAAACGCTAGCCGTACCGCGACCATCAGGGAGCGGCCCACTACAGTGGCCGCTCCCTGACAGTCGCGGTACGGATGAAAGCAGGTGCGATGGACACGGTCGCGAAAACGGAACAACTGCCAATCGTCGAACTCGGCTCGCTCGACGAGTTGTGGTTTCAAGTCGCGGGCACGCGCTGCAATCTGACCTGCACGCACTGCTTCATCTCGTGCAGTCCGCACAACGACTCGTTTGGGTTTTTGTCGTTCGAGGAAGTCGAGAGGCGGCTGTTGGAATCGGTCGAGTGGGGCGTCAAAGAGTTTTACTTCACCGGCGGCGAACCGTTCCTGAATCCCGACTTGGTAGCGATCCTCGAACGGAC
>CAZILR010001200.1:0-1699 GCA_964539995.1 uncultured Planctomyces sp. | reverse complement strand
CACATGAACAGGCTGGCTCCATTGGAAATCCTTGATCTTCACCGCCAGCAGCAGCTCCTTGGACGTGTCGGCGCCTTCGACTTTGATCTCGGCGATCGCGGCGAGCGTTCCGGTGCACGTGTCCAGCTGGCGGATGCCACCGACGCAGGTCAGCTCGACGAATCGCACGCCGCGCTCCAACAATCTCCGAGCCAGCAAGCACTGCCGAGCGTATCGAGCCTCAAACGCATTCGACGAATTGAGGCCGTACGCTTCGAGCGTCGCGGGCGTCTCGTCCTTGAAGTCGGCGACTTCGGGGACCGAGCGTTGCATGGCGAACGCGAGTTCGTAATTGCGAATCGCCGATTCGATCTGCTCCTCGCCGCTACCGACGCGGCCAGCGAAGTCGCGGTCGCTGTCGGCGATGAACCGCAACTTGTTGAGCTGCTGGCCTGGCTTCGGCTCGTCGGGTTCGATGTTGTCCACGACGGGCGTGTTCAAGCCAACGTGAAACAGCGACGCCTCGTGAATCGCCGGTAGGAAGCCGCTCGAATAGTTCGCGATTCCGCCGAGCGGCAACTGTCCGCCGTTGACGACGACGTAGCTCGGCAGGTTCGCCGATTCGCTGCCGAGACCATACGAGACCCACGCTCCCATGCTTGGATGCCCGGTCAGAGGATGCCCGGTGTGCAGCATGTAACACGACTGAGCGTGCTCGCCGAACGGCGTCCGCATCGAGCGGATCACGCACAGGTCATCGACGTGCTGAGCGACGTGTGGAAACAGACTGCTGACCGGGATGCCCGAATCGCCGTGCTTCTTGAACTCGAACGGCGAACCGAACGTCGAGCCGTTGTTCTCGAACTGCGTCGTCTCGATCTTCATCTTGAAGGGCTGGCCGTGCTCGGCCCTCAGCCGTGGTTTCGGGTCGAATGAATCGACCTGCGAAACGCCGCCGTCCATGAACAGCATCACGATGCGTTTGGCCTTCGGAGCGAAGTGCGGAGTTCGGAGAGCGGAATTCGGGGCGTCGGCCTGTGCGTGATTGGCTAAGAGTCCTCGCAGTGCGAGCGCCCCGAAGCCCATCGCGCTCCGTTGCAGAGCGTCACGGCGAGTCAGGCATCGTTGGTCGATCATCGCTTCCTCGTTTTCAACGCAGGTACAGGAATTCTTTCGTGTTGATCAATGCGTGAGCTAATTCATGCCAGAGGTATTGGTCGGTGGGCCAACGGTCGTTGGGGATTTCCAGCAAAGCCGCTTGAGACTTCAGGAAGGCGACGGTGCGGTCCACTTCCACTTCGGCCACTGGCCG
This sequence comes from uncultured Planctomyces sp., assembly GCA_964539995.1. Taxonomy (GTDB): domain Bacteria; phylum Planctomycetota; class Planctomycetia; order Planctomycetales; family Planctomycetaceae; genus SXKJ01. Next base: position 408 of record CAZILR010001200.1, on the reverse strand, counting down.
AGAAAAAACAATCAGCCACAGCGTCTGGAGGCGAGCTTCCGGGGTTGGCAGCGAACGAATGCGTTCGGCCAGCAATCCCGATTGTGCTCCGACGAAAGCGTCGTTGAGTAGCGCCAGACTTTGAGCCGGAACGTTCGTGACGTTGCGTTCGCCGACGGTCAGTACGGGCTTCGGTTGATCGAACGCGATGAGCAGTTGCTGCGGGTAATTGCGGCGAGCTTCGAGGTAAATGCTGCGACGACCATTGCCGTCGGGCGGGCCTGACAGCGGATTCTCGAAGTCCTTGATGCCGGTTCGCAGCGGCAGCGGCACACCGAGCCCCCCTTGGGTTCGATCCAATCGGCCGGAAACGAACAGCAACGAATCGCGCAGCGGCTCGGCCTCCAATCGTCGCACGTTCGCGTGCGA
>CAZILR010001199.1:0-1702 GCA_964539995.1 uncultured Planctomyces sp. | reverse complement strand
CCCGCTCCCCAGGGGATGTTTAAACCCCCCCCCCACGGCGGATATCAGATCTTCTTCGGGATTCGCATGGCGTAGAACGAACGCCAGACGAAGACGAGTCCGATGACCAACATCACCATGCCGATGAACGGCGTGTAGTTCGTCGTTTTGTCGGCGTCTGCGGCGTGCTTGAACTCCAGAGCGATTTCCACCGCCAGCAATCCGAACAGGGTCGAGAACTTGATGATCGGATTCAATGCGACCGAGGTCGTATCTTTGAACGGATCACCAACGGTGTCACCAACGACGGTGGCCTCGTGCAGCGGCGTTCCTTTTTCTTTCAGATCGACTTCGACGTACTTCTTGGCGTTGTCCCACGATCCGCCGGCGTTTGCCATGAAGATCGCTTGGAACAGACCGAACACCGCGATCGAAATCAGGTACGCCACGAAGAAGTTTGGATCGAAGAACGCGAACGCCAGCGTCAGCGTCATCAGAGCGATGAAGATGTTCCACATGCCGCTCTGAGCGTACTCGGTGCAGATGCGGACGACGGTGATCGAGTCATTGATGTCGGCCTCTTTCTTGGTGAGGTCCATGTTCTTCTTGATGAATTCGACGGCTCGGTAAGCGCCGGTCGTCACCGCTTGCATCGACGCGCCGGAGAACCAGTAGATCACCGCACCGCCGCAGATGAAGCCCAGCAAAACAGGTGCGTCTGTCAGGCTCAGATTCAGCAGTCCTGCTTTTTCCAGCAACAGGATGATCGAGAAGATCATCGTTGTCGCACCGACCACGGCCGTGCCGATCAGCACCGGCTTGGCAGTCGCTTTGAACGTGTTGCCGGCCGAATCGTTGGCTTCCAGGAAGTGCTTGCCTCGCTCGAAGTCGGGGTCGAAGCCGAAGTCGCGTTTGATCTCTTCCTTGATGCCGGGGATGTGCTCGGTCTGTGCGAGTTCAAAGACCGACTGAGCGTTGTCCGTCACCGGGCCGTAGCTATCGACGGCGATGGTCACCGGTCCCATGCACAAGAAGCCGAAGGCCACGAGACCGAAGGCGAACACCGAAGCATGAGCCGGATCGCCCATGACCGCACCCAGCCCCAGCAAGCTGACGAAGTACGCCCCCGTCATCAAGCCGGCCATCAGCAGCCCGGTCCAAAACGCACTGAAGTTGCCGGCCACCAGACCGGAGAGAATGGTCAGTGAGGCTCCGCCTTCGCGGGACGCGGTCACGATTTCATGGACGTGCTTGGAGTGCGAACTGGTGAAAACCTTCGTGAATTCAGGCACCAGCACGGCCGCCAGAGTTCCGAAACTGATGATGCTGGCAAGTTGCCACCACAGTCCCTCGATCACCGCGCCATCCACTTTGAGGTCGCGGATCAGGAGCCAACTCATGCCGTAGGATGTCGTGATGCACAGGATCGAAGCGATCCAGATCAAGCGGGTCAGCGGTTGCTCGAAATCGAATTCTTTCAGGCCCTTGTACTTCGCCTCAGAGATCTTCTGGTTGATGAAGTACGACGCACCGGACATGAAGTCCATCAGGAATCGCATCGCAAAAATCCAGACGATCAGCTTGGCCTGAATCTCGATGCTGGGCACGGCCAGCGTGATGAAGCTGATGAGCGCGACTCCGGTCACGCCGTAGGTTTCAAAGCCGTCCGCCGTCGGGCCGACCGAGTCACCCGCGTTGTCGCCGGTGCAGTCGGCGATCACGC
>CAZILR010001198.1:0-1711 GCA_964539995.1 uncultured Planctomyces sp. | reverse complement strand
TTTCCGTCGCGGCACACCCGGGTGGCGGGCCTTGGGGCGTTTTCAAACCCAAATCTAATTTCGCCAAATGCTTTTGTAACCCGTCCCGCCCCCCTCCGGCCGCGGCCGCCGTTTGGCCGCTCCCTGAGAGTCGCGGTACGGTTTTCATGGAACCCTTCGGAGTCCAGCCGCGTGTCTGCCGATTCTTTGCCGCGTGAGATGTTGATCACTCCCGATTTCGCCGAGATGCGTCGCAGCGTCGCGGCGGCCAGACGTGCCGGCCGGCTCATCGGCTGCGTGCCAACGATGGGGGCGTTACATGCCGGACATGTCAGCTTGATGCGGCAAGCTCGCGTGGAATGCGACTTCGTGATCGCGACGCTGTTCGTGAATCCGACGCAGTTTGCTCCGACCGAAGATCTCGCGAAATACCCTCGGCCGTTTGAGACCGATCGCGAGCAATGCCGCGCGGCGGGAGTCGATCTGCTATTTCATCCGGGCACCGAGTCAATCTATCCGCCCGGCTTCTCAACATTCGTCGAAGTCGAAGGGCTGACGACGAAGTGGGAAGGAGCCGTCCGGCCGACTCATTTTCGCGGTGTGACGACCGTCGTGGCGAAGCTGCTGAATTTGACTCAACCGGACAAGGCGTACTTCGGCCAGAAAGATTTTCAGCAGCAAGCGGTCATTCGCCGCATGTGCCGTGACCTCGACATGCCGACCGAGATCGTCACCTGCCCGACGATACGCGATCCCGATGGTTTAGCCCTGAGTAGCCGCAATGCGTACCTCAGCGTTTCCGAACGAGCGTCGGGGCTATCGCTGCATCGAGCCTTGTGTTTGGCTCGCGACAAGGTGCGGGCGGGCGAGAAAAACCTCGCCGCAATTCGTCTGGCCATGCGAGCGGAAATGGAACAGACTCCGGGCGTCGCCGTCGATTACGCGACGATCGCCGACCCCGACTCGTTGGTCGAGTTGAGCGAACCGCAACCGCGCATGGTCGCGCTGGTAGCGGCTCGCGTGGGACCGACTCGGTTGATCGACAACCTGTTGATTCCGTGATTTTCAGTTTTCCCCACCGGGCTTGCCCAGGTGGCTTGCTGGTCTCTGCACTACTTCTTCTCCCGCATCTGTGTAGTGCAAAAACCCGCGAGCCACCGGCACAAGGCCGGTGGGGGCAAGGATGGAAAAGACATGCGGCCGATCCTGTTCCGCATTCCGCTCGATGGATCGCTCGACTTGGGGCCGCTCGGCAAACTGCCGGTGTTCGGTTTCGGGTTGCTGTTCGGCGTATGGCTGGCAGTGGGTTTGTTTCTTTGGTTTCGATCGCGTCGCGCCGGAGTTGGCCTTCCACTTCCGGGCGATCTCGTGACCTTTGGCGTGTTCGGCGCGGCGATCGTGTTGGCTCCGAGCATTGCGGCGCGGTTTGGTCCGAATCCAGGGAGTCCGATTTTTGGTTACGGACTGATGATGTGCCTGGGCTTCGTTTCCGCGACGCTGCTGGCCGCTCGTCGGGCGACCAAGGTTGGATTTCCGCCAGAGACGATTTGGGATTTGACGTTCTTGTTTCTGATCTCAGGAGTCGGTGGAGCGCGACTGTTTTATTTAATCCAGCACGGCGACCGAGTCTTCGCGAACTGCCAAACGGCGGCTGACTACTTGAAGGCGGCCATCAATCTGCCAGACGGTGGCTTGGTCTTGTATGGTGGAGTGATCGCTGGCGCGGTCGTGT
>CAZILR010001197.1:0-1712 GCA_964539995.1 uncultured Planctomyces sp. | reverse complement strand
CGTCGAAGAAGGCCTGACCGTAGTCGTCACGACTGTCTGGGGCGCACATCTCTGGGTGGTGACGGCGATACCAGTTTGACGTGAATCGCCAAATACAAAATGAGAGCAAAGACGAAAGCAGCCAAACCACGGATATGACGCACGAGACTATTTGTCGATTGGTCATTGGATTTTATTGTTAAAGATTATTCGCCGAAGTTTCTTTTTGGGTTTAGCTCACTCCTCAGCCAGTTCGCCGTCGGCGGAATCGAGTTCGTCCAGTTCGTCGCTGGTCCCGCGTTTCGGTTCGTGCGTGCGACGGAAGACGGCGACGATGTCGGCGACCGGGACGACGAACAGCACGTTGGTCTGCTCGAAATCGACCGGGATCGCGTTCTTCGGATGGAACAGCACCTTGTCGTATTTCTCGATTGGGAAGTCGCTGTCGTTCTGCACCTGCACGCTGACTTCGACGATGCGGCCGGTGATGGTGGGAATCTCGGCGTGGTCCGGCAGCACGATGCCGCCGCGCGTTTTCTGCCGGCCTTCGTCCTTGCGGATCAAAACTCGCATTCCGAGTGGTTCGACGTATTCGTTCAAGATTCGACTTTTGCGAAGGTAGGGTGGGCCAAGTCATCGAGACCCACCGGCTTGGCGATCCTCGTTCTGGTGGGTCTCGATGACTCGACCCACCCTACATCGGCAATCGGTCGAACGCTCACAGCACCGCTTCGATGACATCGCCGCGGCTGATTGGGAACGGGCGGCCGACGGTGTCGTGCATCTCAGTGTCGGGCGAGTAGCCGAGACAGTGATAGATGGTTGCGAGCATGTCGGCGGGCGTGACTCGCCCTTCGACGGGAAACGCGGCATCTTTGTCGGATGCGCCGTACACGACTCCACCACGAATGCCGCCACCGGCCAAGGCGACCGAGAAGCAGTTGCCCCAGTGGTCGCGGCCGGCGTTGCCGTTGATCTTTGGTGTGTGCCCGAACTCGCCCAGCCAGACGACGAGCGTTTCGTCGAGCAATCCGCGTTGCGACAAATCTTCCAGCAGCGCCGAGTAGCACTGATCCATGATCGGCATCAGCAACGATTCCAACGCCTTGGCGTGAGTCGCGTGAGTGTCCCAGCCACCTTGGTTCGGTTGATCTTTGATCCGCGTCCAGTTGATGCGGACGATCGACACGCCCGACTCGACCAGTCGCCGCGCGAGCAACACGCTTTGAGCGTAACGCGAGCGGCCATAGCGATCGCGCACCGAATCGGATTCGGACGACAGATCAAACGCTCGTCGCGCGGCGGACGCGCTGAGCAATCCGATCGCCTGCTGAGTATCGTCATTGAAACGCTGGACCGAGCCTCCTTGCAGCGTCGCATCGAGCTGCCGGTTGACTTGTTCGAGCAGACTCCGCCGAGCATCGAACCGCACCGGGCTGATCTCGTCCGGGAACGACAACGCGGGGACTTTGAACTGTGGGGAACTCGGATCGCAGTGAAGCAACCACGGGTCGAGCTTCTGGCCGAGGAACCCGGCGTCCTGTCCCGGCCACGGAAAGTTGCCATCGTTCCAAATGTGTTCCGGCAGCACGACCGACGGTGGCAAGCCATTCTTTGCCGGGCGAAGTGAGCGTACGATCGAGTCCGCACAGGGCCACAAGTTCGGAGCTTTCGACGTCACGCTCTCGGCGTTGAGCGGGATGTGCGGCACGCCGGTCAGCATCTGATAGCCG
>CAZILR010001196.1:0-1713 GCA_964539995.1 uncultured Planctomyces sp. | reverse complement strand
TGACACGCTGGTGCGAGGATTATTTCCTCTCGGCCACCGGCAGCGGGACTCCGCTGGGGCCGCAATTCGTCCGAGTCCTGCGGACGTTCAGCGAGATCGCCGCGGCCACGGCCAGCAGCGGTGACGCAAATCGGGCGTTGCGTTTGAGCATGCTCCGCGAAAAAGTCGAAGCATACCTGCAAGGCTTCATGCGCGGCGATCTGACCGGAGAATCCTCCGCGACGTTGCCCGAACCGAGCCAACTCGTGCAGGCCGAGGCGTTGGTGCATGTGCAAGATCGAGGCGACACGCCGTGGCGACCACAGCTCACGGAGTGCGGAGCAGCCGGCACCGGTCGCCGCCTCGAAGGGTTTTCGCTGCGAGTCAATCCGCCGGCAGAGGGAATCTCTCTGCGGTACAAAGCGCATCTGTCGGTGAAAGGCGACACGTCATGGGTCGATCAAGGGGATTACTGCGGCACGCGCGGACAGAACCGACGACTCGAAGCGATCTGGATCGAGTTGGCCGAGGGAGCCGATCGTTTTGACGTGTATTATTCGGCGCACCTGTGCCGCTTCGGCTGGACTGGCTGGTTCAAGAACGGCCAAATGTGCGGGACTCGCGGCGAGTACCGCCAAGTTGAAGCGATCAAGGTTTTTTTGGCGGCGAAGCGTGTTTAGGATTTCGGCCGAGCTGGAAACTTCAACACTCGAATTTGATTTCATCCCATGCCACCCAATCTGCGACCCGACCCCGTGACCGCGATCTTCGGCGGATGCGTGCTGCTGGCGGGCGTGTTGTTGCAACTGATTCACCGAGCGGCTTGGCTGCGCGAGCAGATTGACTTCGCGAACGACCTGCGCGAGCTTCGGCATTTCGAGTCGCGTTATCGCCGTCGCCGTCAAACGTCGGGATTGATCGCGCTTGTCGGACTGCTGATTCCCGTGGTGGACTTGCCGGTCGTTTGGAATCTTGGACCTCGCGCCCCAACGATCATGTGGTGCATGATCGGTTGCCTCTGCATTTGGATCGCAGTTCTGGCGATGGGCGACCTAGCCACCACGCGAGCACATTCGCGAGTCGCTCAGGCTCGGCTGGAAGTTCACAAAGTCGAACTCATGGAACAACTCGAACGACTTCGACGAAAACCGGAGTCATCGAGCGAACCGACCACCGATCACCAATGAGTGCGAATCCACGAGGCCGCACTCACAGCATCTCGGAAGGGAACTGACGCATGGGCATCTGGCTGATCGCCGTCGCATTACTGGCGGACCCGCAGGCCGAGCTTCCGAAAGGCCGACTGGTCGTCATCGGTGGTGGCGAGACTCCTGCTGCCGTGGTGAATCGCACGCTTGAACTGTCAGGAGGCAAATCAGCAAAGATCGCGGTGCTGCCGTTCGCCAATCCTGAGTACGGCCCCAGTTCGGTGGCGACTTGGAAAAGAAACGGTGCGAGCAACGTCGTGCTCGTGAATCCGCAACAGCCGGCCGCTGCCGTGAAGACGATTCGCGAGGCGGACTTGATCTGGCTCCCTGGTGGCTTGCAGGGAGTCTTCATGAACAACATCCGAGGCAGCGACATCGCCGACACGATTCGGACCCGCTACCGCGATGGTGCGACCATCGGCGGCACCAGCGCGGGGGCGGCCGTTATGGGCAAGACGATGATCGGCGGACGCTCGGACCTCGACAGCTTGCGGGCCGGCACCGCTCCGTACCTGCAAAACGGCCT
>CAZILR010001195.1:0-1714 GCA_964539995.1 uncultured Planctomyces sp. | reverse complement strand
TGCAGCGCGTATCGGCCAAGCGTGTCCTTCTTGCCGAGATGCCGGAACTCCGCGTAACTGATCGAACCGGCTGACCCGCGGTGATACATCGTGTGTCCTCTGACCCCCTCCGGATGAGCCGACTCGACGATCACGTTGCGACTGAGATTCGCGACCTCGCCTCGGAACTCCCCTTCGCCGCGATGCTCTCGCTTCAGCGGCTCATCCAGTGCGAGCGTCACTCCGTCGATCGCCGTGATCGTTCGTTCTTCCGTTTCGAGCAAATCCGTCCCGCCACCGTTGTCTCGACCAAGATGTGTCGCCGTGATGATGACTCGGTCTCCGATTCGCCAGCCCGTTACTGGCTCCGTCAGCGCGAGCTTCAAGTCGGCTTTCATTGCCGTCGCGCCAAGTTTCACCCACGTCCGGCTGAGCGGCGCACCATGAAAATCCATTCGCCCGCCGCAGCAGACGATCGCCGGGCACGACTGCTTGTCCTGTCCCTCAAACGGCACGAGCCGAATCAATGCCGTGTGCTTCGCGTCGATCGGCTTCTCCGGAGTCCCCACCAACAACGCCGGTCGCACAGCTCCCGCTGGCAACTCCATCACATGAGCGTCGCAATCAAACCCTTCCTCGGTCGGTTCGTCCCCCGGCTCGATCTTCAACACCCCGACATCCAACCGAGTGTCCCGATCCGCCGCGAACGTCAACGTCCCGGCGACGTACACCGCTCGCAACGCGGCTTCCGACTTCACGTCATACACGACCACATGCCCCGGCCGCACATGCACGCGAGCCCCCGCGCCCGGCACTTGCCCTGAAGCCCAAGTTGCCGAGTCGGACCAATTCCCGCTGCGAGCCGATGCCACCCACGCATCCGCAGCAAGTGCAGACGAGGCACACGCTGATGAGAAGGCAACCAGCAGAAACGCCAACCACTGACTCATGTCCGAGCGACTCGTCGTCATCACAAGCTCCTTGAGTTGGAAAAGCCAAACCAGACCTCACGCAGAGACCTGAAGGTGCAGAGGGTTTAAGATTCGCATCTTGTCTTCCTCTGCGTCTTCGCGCCTCTCCGTGAGGATTGTTTCGTTACTCCCGTGTCACGACTTCATCCAGATTCAACAACACATTTGCCGTCAACGTGTACGCCGCCAGTTCCGCCGGGTCGAGCGACACATTCGGTTTGCTCTCACCTGTGGAGAGGACTTGCTTGACCACATCCGGTTGTCGTTTCACGCGGACAATGTCTTCGTTGAGCCCTTCGATCAGTACAGCCAACTCATCGGCCGCCGGCTTTCGCGACGTCGCCCAGCGGAAGCCGAAAGTGACTCGTTCGATTGGCGACTTGCCACCTTCGAGCAACATTCGTTCGGCCAGTTTACGGGCGGCTTCGACGTAGGTGATTTCGTTGAGCAGCGTCAGTGCTTGCAGCGGCGTGTTGGTGCGAGACCGTTTGACCGTACAGATTTCTCGGCTTGGAGCATCGAACAGCAACATCGTCGGCGGCGCGGCGGTGCGCTTCCAGATCGTGTAGAGCGTGCGGCGATAGAGGCCGTCGCCTGTGTCGTGCTTGTAACCGCGCAGATCGCCGTAACGCGACGTCTCGTCCCACACGCCGTCGGGCATGTACGGCCGAACGCTCGGCCCGCCGAGCTTTTCGACAAGCAATCCGCTGACGAACAAAGCCTGATAGCGCAGGGCCTCGGCCGAGAGCCGGACTCGAGGCCCG
>CAZILR010001194.1:0-1717 GCA_964539995.1 uncultured Planctomyces sp. | reverse complement strand
AGACTTTTTGATTTCGGTTCAAGCCGAAATTGACAAGGTCACTTGGCCGTCGAAGGCGGAAGTTCATAAGCATACGATCGTCGTTTTAGTTTTGTTGGTGTCGATGGCGGTCATCGTTTTTGCGTTCGATATCGTTTGGCAGTGGGTCTTCAAGACCATTGGTTTCTTGCAGATTTGAGGATGGAGTAGCGAGCTGTGCCCGTGTCCTTGGAGTCTTCCATGACAGCCCCGACTGAGCAGCCCGCACCGGCCAACCCGGAGCTGAAGTGGTATGTATTGAAGGTTCAAACGAACCGGGAAAAATCCATTCGTGAGGCTCTGCAACGCCGCATCAATCGCGACGGAATGGAAGCTTCATTCGGTCAGATCGTGATCGCGACCGAAAAGGTGATGGAAACCAAAAGCGGCAAGAAGCGAGTCGTTGAACGAAAATTGTATCCCGGCTACCTGTTCATTCAGATGATCCTGAATGACGAGACGTGGTACTTGGTTCGAGATACAAGCGGCGTCGGAGACTTCACCGGAGCGGGTGGCGTCCCAACTCCGATGGAAGATGAGGAGATCAATCGTTTGATCCGCCAAGAAGAGGCGGTCAACGAGCCGGCGAAGATCAAGATTCCGCTTTCACGCGGAGATGTGGTGAAGATCAAGGAAGGGACGTTCGAGAACTTCGAGGGCAGTGTGGACGCAATTGATGAAGACAGCGGCAAGATCAGCGTCCTGATTGAAATTTTTGGACGTTCCACTCCCGTGGAATTGGAATACTGGCAGGTTGAAAAGCCGTAACCGGTGACAGCGTAGATTGAGAGTTTGACATGGCCAAGGCGGTCGTTGCACAAGTCAAGGTTCAGATTACGGGTGGTCAGGCGACGCCGGCTCCGCCGGTTGGTACGGCTTTGGGTCCGCACGGTATCAACCTTGGCAAGTTCGTCCAAGAATTCAACGCGAAGACAAAAGACATCGCAGGGACGATCGTGCCGGTCATCGTGACCGTCTACAGTGACCGTTCTTTCGAGTTCATTGTCAAGACGCCTCCGGCTTCGATCATCCTCAAAAAGGTTGCTGGAATCGCCAAGGGGTCTCAGCGCCCGAATTCGGAGAAGGTTGGCGTCGTGACGAAACAACAAGTCGTCGCGATCGCCAAAGAGAAGATGGTGGACCTCAACACGACCGATCTCGACGCGGCCTGTCGGGTCATTGAAGGAACGGCGCGAAGCATGGGGATCACGATCGCAGATTGATTGACATTTAGATATACGAATGACCGTAGTACGGCATTTCGCCGGTCGCACCGTCTCGCAGTGAGGCGGAACTACGAACTGAACCATTTCAGGTGACGTGCGATGAAAACTGGATCAAAACGAATGACCGCGCTGCGTGAGGCGGCATTGAAGTTGGGCACAGCCCCATTGACGGTGACGGACGGCGTCAAGGCACTCAAGGGACTGGATGCCGGACTGCCGGCGAACATCAAGCGCAGTAAGTTCGACCACAGTGTCGAGATTGCCGTGCGGCTGGGTGTTGATCCCAAGCAGGCGGATCAGATCGTGCGTGGCTCGATCGTGCTGCCACACGGGATTGGCAAGTCCAAGCGAGTGCTCGTGTTTTGCCAAGGCAATAATGTCGATGTTGCGAAGGGGGCCGGCGCTGACTTCGTCGGCGGCAAAGAACTGGCTGATCAAATTAAGGGCGGTTGGCTGGATTTCGACGTGGCCAT
>CAZILR010001193.1:0-1719 GCA_964539995.1 uncultured Planctomyces sp. | reverse complement strand
GGCAGAAGCTGGAGATGGCGAAGGAAGCTGCGAAGGCGGCTGTCGAGTTGCTCGGCCCGAAGGACCAGATCGGCGTCATCTGTTTCGACGAGGCCCATTACTGGGTCAGTCAGCTTCAAGCGGCGGCCAACAAGAATCGGATCATCGACGAAATCAGCGGCGTGCAAATCGGCGGCGGCACGAGCATGTACCCTCCGATGGAAGAGGCGTATCAAACGCTGGTCAGCGCGGTGTCGAAGTTGAAGCACGTCATCGTGCTGACCGACGGCATCTCGAACCCCGGCGACTTCGAGGGACTGGCATCCAACATGGCGGCGGCTCGGATCACTTGCACCACGGTCGGCGTCGGAGCCGAAGCGGCGGGGGATCTGCTGGAGACGATCGCCCGCATCGGCCAAGGCCGCTACTTCATCGCGAACGATCCCGCGTCGCTACCGCAAATCTTTGCCAAGGAAACGCTGACGGTCAGCAAAGCCGCGATCAACGAAGAACCATTCATCCCGCAAGTCATCCGCCCGACGCAGGCACTGGCCGGCATCGACTTCGATTCCGCTCCGTTTCTGCTCGGCTATGTGATGACCAAGCCGAAGGCGACCAGCGAGCTGATCCTCGCCAGCGAAAAGGGAGACCCGGTGCTGGCTTGGTGGCGTTACGGGCTTGGCACGACCGTCGCGTTCACCAGCGATGCGAAAAGTCGCTGGGCCGCCGAATGGTTGACGTGGCCCGACTTCAGCAAGTTCTGGGCACAGACGATCCGCCACGCGATGCGCAAGAACGACACGAAGGGAGTCACCGTCGAGGTCGCTCAACGGTCCCGCCGCGCGACGATCACGCTCGACGCCGTCGATCCAACCGGCCGCTTCCTCAACGGAGCCGAATCGGAGATCACGATCATCGACCCGCGTCTCGGCGAACGAAAACTCCCGCTGACTCAAACCGCCCCCGGCCGCTACGTCGCCGAGTTCGACACGCCACACTCCGGCGCGTACCACCTAAATCTGTCGCAACGTGCCGCGACCGGCGGCCCAGTCCTCCACCAACAAACACGCGGCCTGACGGTCGGCTACTCCGACGAACTCCGCCTCCGTCCGACGAATACCGAACTCTTGCAACAAATCGCGACAGCCACCGGCGGCCGCTTCGATCCCAAGCCGAGCGAAGCATTGCTCGATTCGCCCAACCGATCGGTGTCACCACGACTCGCGCAGCAAACTCGCCCGCTGTGGCCAGAGTTGGTCATGCTGGCGCTGATGTTGTTCGTGTTCGACGTCGCGTTGCGACGCATCGATTTTTCGGTCTGGTTTCCCACTGCGAACGTCGCGATCAACTCCACCGTCAAGCAGGTGGCGAAGCGTCCCAGCCCTCCGAAACAAGCCAAGCCACGAGCACTCTGACCTCTCTTGGAGTCATTCACCGATGTGCAATTCTCTGGTACTTCCGAAGTTGTTCCTCGTCGCAGTCCTGTTGTACCTGACCGTTTCATCTGCGGGCGGAGTGAAAGCCGCTGAAGCCGTTGCCGGTCGGTCACTCACGGAATGGACCGTCGAGTTGCAGTCATCATCGCCGGTGGTTCGGCGACGAGCAGTGTTGTCGCTCGGAGCGTTCGGCAAGAGTGCGGTGCCGGAGTTGACGAAGGCGTTGACTCACGAAGATGCCGTGGTGCGGTATTGGGCGGCGAGTGCGTTGGGTGATCTCGGTGACGGCGCGAAGTCGGCGCTG
>CAZILR010001192.1:1523-1723 GCA_964539995.1 uncultured Planctomyces sp. | reverse complement strand
TTCGACAGCAGCAGAATTCGGCAGTACGCATCGAGGATTTCGGTCTTCCAATACGCTTGTTCCAACGTCGCCCCGAAGCTGATCGTGCCGTGATTGGCGAGGATGATCGTGTTCGTCCCCGGCTTGAGGAACGGCAGAACCGTGTTGGCAAAATCCTGTCCGCCCGGTGTTTCATACGGAGCGAGTGGCACCTCGCCCAT
>CAZILR010001192.1:630-1513 GCA_964539995.1 uncultured Planctomyces sp. | reverse complement strand
ATGAAGACTTCGATCTCCGGCAGAATGCACTGCGGAATCGGCTCGCGAGCGACCGCGAACGCCGTCGCGTGTGGCGGATGACAATGGACGCACGCCTTCACATCCTCGCGAGCACGCATGATTGCCAGGTGCAATAAGATCTCGCTGGTCCGCTTGCGAGTCCCCGCGATCTGCTTGCCGTCGAGATCGACCGCGCAGATGTCTTCGGGCTTCATGAACCCCTTGCAGATCATCGTCGGCGAGCAAACGACCTCGTTCGGCCCCACACGAACCGAGATGTTCCCATCATTCGCCGCCGCGAATCCCTTGGCGTACACGCGGCGTCCGATCTCACAAATCTCTTCTTTAACGCGGCGATCATGAATCCCGCTGTTCCAATTGTTAGCCATGTTTTCCCTTTTGGAGTGCGGTGATTCATCACCGCTTTCGATTTGCGGCGAAGCCGCTTTCTTCGTTTTCAAATCTGAAATCTGAAATTCAAGATCACTCAATCACAACGCGATCCAAGATCGCGGCGGAATACGCATCAATCGGTTTCAAATTCGGAGCAAACGGAGCTGCCGCTTCGGCTCCTTCACTGACGGCGATCAAGGTTCCATTGTCGGCTCCCAGATCGTCATAAATCACAAACGCTTCATTGCGGCCGGTGTCTTTTAACTTTCCGGCCGTGACGTTCTGAATTCCTTCCTGAGTCAACGGCACACCAACCAACCACGTCGCTCCGCGCAGGCTCGGATGACACACCGACAGCGTGCAGCGTCCGATGACCTCCGCGATTCGCATGGTTCGTCTTTCGTAGGGTGGGGGGGGGCACGCGGGCCCCCCCCCATTTGGCGGTTTGGGGGGGGGGGGGCGGCTGGTGGACCCCCCCCACAAATAAACG
>CAZILR010001192.1:0-620 GCA_964539995.1 uncultured Planctomyces sp. | reverse complement strand
GGGGTGGTGGGTGGGTGTGGGGGGGGGCCCCCCCTCCCCCCCCCCCCCAATTGGGGCGGTTGGGCGGGGGGGTCCGGGTATGCGACCCCCACCCTACAGCTCAACTCTTCCCAACTTCTTTCAACAGATTCCGTAACTCAAAAAAACTTCGCCCCGACGGCCGCACAACCATCAGGTTCAACTGCATGTATTGCTTGAGCGCCGGGATCAACTGCACGTCGTTGACTACGGCCGCGTTGACTCGTTCGCTGCGGTTGGCTCGGCAGGCGATCAGTTCGGCATGGTCGGCGAAGACTGAGATACCGCTGACCTCACCCCGATTGATCGCACTCGACGCGGCCGAGACAACCTCATCGACTCCGCCGAGCAACTCGTGAGACCATTGCTTGCCAAACGTCTGACTTTCGGTGTGCTCGACCGCCTGTAGGACGCTCGGAGTGGCCGTGACGATCAACGCCTTCCAGCGAGTGATCGGCTTGTTCGGATTTGGAGCCGCTTCGGCCGTGTTGCGATGCCAGACAATCTTGTGAGTCCGCAAATAATCAAACGCGCTCGGCGTGATGACTGCCTTCGGACAAATCGCGACTTTCGCCCACTTCTGCCCGTTCAGCCGCGAGGCG
>CAZILR010001191.1:0-1725 GCA_964539995.1 uncultured Planctomyces sp. | reverse complement strand
CCCCACGAGAACGAGACGCAGCGCGTTCCCGCTTGAATCAGCCGCCGAGCCAGAATCATCCGTTGGTTCTGCTGATCCTTCTCGACGCCGTAGCGTTCGAGCAGCCGCGGGTCTTCGCGCCGCAGGTCGAGCGCCTTCGCAACTTCGCCAGACGTGATGAGATTGACCGCTCGTTCGGTGAAGCTGTCGAGGGCAGTCATCATGCCGCGCGAATCAACTCCCTGACGTGCGCTGGTCAACCCGGCGAGCAACGCCTTGCGATCATCCAAGCGGTTGAGCGTCACTTGTTGATTGAGCGAAAGGTTTTGTCGGCCGACTCCGTCGGGAACGAATGGCCCGTGAACTTGGCCAAGGAATCCAGGCTTCGAGACGTTCGTCAGATCAACAAACGTCGGAGCCGAACCCTGCGCGGTGAATTGAGCCGGCCCCCACATCTTCGACATGACCGATCCGAGACTCGGATGACCACCGATCGACCGCAATGTGTTCTCTGACCAGCCGGTGTCCGACTGCGTGTTGGTGTGCTCTTCATTCACGCCGGTCAGCGAGCGGATGACCGAAAACTTGTCGGCGACTTGTGCCAGCTTCGGCAGATGTTCGGAGATGTCAAAGCCCGCGCAGTTGGTCGCGATTGGCTTGAACTCGCCGCGAATTTCGGACGGGGCTTCCGGCTTCAAATCGAAAGTGTCGTGATGCGACGGCCCGCCGCTCAGGATGATGTTGATGACCGACTTCTTCGATCCGCCCGTGGCTGCGTTTGCCTCGTGTCGCAACAAGTCCGCCAATGTCAGCCCGCCGACTCCAGCCGCTCCGATTTGCAGGAACGATCGCCGAGACACCGAATCGCACAACCGATTTCGTTCGCCGAAGAAAGTCAGCATGGTGGGACTCCTCTTGAGCCGGTGGGGAATGAGGCAGGTTCACGAGTTTGGATTCGCTGAGCACGACGGATTATTTTGCCGCGTCGTCTAAGCAAAGCGGTGGTCATTGTCATCTGGATCGGCAGAATCAACAAGTTCTGATGCGTGAAAATTCGGGTCGTAGCGATATCATCCCCACCCGGCTGGTTCGCCGACGTCGCGAGCCGGCGGTCACGATTGGAAACGCACGGAGACTCATCATGCAGAAGTGGGCGATTGGCGTGTTCGCGTCGGTGGACGCGGGCTTGGGCGTGCATTTGGATGTCGCGAAAGAATTGGGCATCCACACCGTGCAGGTTCACACGCCGCACAAAGGGTCTCGCAACGAGGCTGCCGCGAAAGCGTTCCTGCAACGCTGCAAAGAGGCCGACATCACGATCACCTGTCTGTTCGGCGGCTTCGAGGGAGAGAGCTACGCGGACATTGCCACGACTGCTCGCACGGTTGGGTTGGTGCCGGAAGGGACACGAGCGGCTCGCGCGGCGGAGATGAAGGAGATCTCGGACTTTGCCAAGCTGCTCGGCTGCAACACGCTCGGCATGCACATCGGCTTTGTGCCGGAGAAGGGGAGCGCCAGCTACAACTCGCTGATCGAAGTCACACGCAATCTGCTCGATCACGTCAAACGCAACGGTCAGAACATGCACCTGGAGACCGGACAGGAAACCGCCGACCATCTGCTGGAGTTCATGCACGACGTTGGCCGCGACAACCTTTTCATTAACTTCGATCCAGCCAACATGATCCTGTACGGCACCGGCGACCCGATCGAGGCGTTAAAGAAAGTCGGCCACCTGGTCCGCAG
>CAZILR010001190.1:0-1736 GCA_964539995.1 uncultured Planctomyces sp. | reverse complement strand
TTCGGAGTGCTGCCGCCGGTCTCGAAGCTGACGCCTGAGCAAGCGATGTTTCACTTCGTCATCGGTTACACGGCCAAAATCGCTGGCACCGAAGTTGGCGTCACCGAACCGCAGGCCACGTTCAGCCCCTGCTTTGGCGGCCCGTTTCTCGTCTGGCATCCCAACAAATACGCCGAACTGCTCGCCGAGAAAGTCCGCCAGCACAACGCTCAAGTTTGGCTCGTCAACACCGGCTGGACAGGCGGTCCTCCGGGTGTTGGCAGCCGCATGAAGCTCCCGTTCACGCGAGCCATCGTCGATGCGATCCATTCGGGCGTCTTGAATTCCGCTCCGACCGAAACCGAACCGATCTTCGGCCTGCACGTCGTCACGCGCTGTCCCGGCGTCCCCGACGAGATTTTGCAACCGCGCCGAGCGTGGTCTAATCCCGCTGCCTACGACTCGACGGCGCGAAAGCTGTTCGAGTCCTTTGAACGAAATTACAGAGCGTTTCAGTCGGGCGGGTCGATTGGCGTCATTGATGGTTGACATGTTCCACAAGGGGCCGTCCGAAAGCCACTCGGAACGAGAACAGCGAACCCTTCAAGCGTTCTCGCCTGATGGGCAGCCGCACAATCGGCTGGCGGTCAGTTCCCGCTTTGATTTTTCGACGTTGGAAAACGTCGATGCAGTTCTGCCAGCGAAGTCCGCACTGTCTCGCGATCGCCGACGATGACGAAGTTGCGGAAAGAATACTCGCTCGGCTCGATTCCGTCCTCGCGGCTCAATCGGAAGACGGTGTTCCATTTGACGACTCGTTCCGGTCCAAATCGCCAGCGGCCATAGCCGGCGTTTTTGAAGCCCACAGACGGCTGTTGTGGCGAATAAATACCCATCGCATGGCGGCCGCTCTCCGTTGCGAAAACGATTGGAAACGGCTGTTCGCCAGGACCGTTGCTGAGCGGCTGCAGGTCGTCCGTCGCAGGCTGAAACGTCCAGAACGATCGAAACTCTTCCGGCATATAGCCCGTCAACGCTTCGAACTGTGCAAACGAATGTTGCTCGTCGGCCGGAAGCGTGAACGTGACATCGAACGAGACAACGTGCGGCAGATCGGGCAGTCCAATGCGTACTCGCTTTGTGAGGAGGTGGTTTGACAGCCTCGTTGTGTTCCGGGCCGGATGCCCCTCTGATTTTTGACCGGGCACGAGCCAGAATGCCATTTGGGTTGTCGTCTGCATGGAATGCTCGGCTGCCAGGGAATGTAACAGGCGGCTGGTCGAGCGTGGTCCGGCACCGTCATCGCGCGAACCGGCTTCCGTGGGATTGAAGGCTTCCGCCCAATGGCTTCCGCCCGAACTAAAACTACTCGCCGACTGCAACTGTCGGCCATGGTCAGTACTGTCGATGAATTCCTGGCCGTTCCAAGTCAGTGAGTGGACCGCTCCGGCCAAGCGCGAAGTGGTCGTGATGACGATTTCGGACGGTCCGGCCGGCCTTCGAATCACGAGGTCCGCGCGTGGCGGCGAAGTCGGCTCTTCGCCGAAATTCGGACGCTCAGACAGTAGGCACAGCAGCAATAGGAAGAAACGATTGGTGTGCATCACAATTGCCGTTCGGCGATGTCGATGGCTTTGAGCAAGCCTTTGGCCTTGTTGAGCGTTTCGTGGTATTCGCTCTCGGGGACACTGTCGGCCACGATGCCGGCTCCGGCTTGGATGGAGGCGGTGTTGCCTTGCAGGACGAGCGTTCGCAGG
>CAZILR010001189.1:0-1738 GCA_964539995.1 uncultured Planctomyces sp. | reverse complement strand
CGTCAACACGTTGCCGCTGGTAACGCAAGAACTCGTGATGGGCCGGAAGCTGAAGCTCAGCCGCGCCGCCGCCGAGCGTGAAGTCGAACAAGCCAGTTGGGGCGTGATGGCCGAGCGGTACGCGATGCTGTCCGAAATCCGCACGGCCTATTTCGACGTGCTGGCGTTGCAGGAACGAGTCCAGTTGCTGTGTGAGGTTCGTGGCTATGGGCGTGACGTCACCAAGACCGTCCGCAGTTTGCGTGACGATGCCAAGCAGCTCGCGGACATCGACGTGTTGCCAGTCGAAGCGGAATTACTCCGTTACGAGGCCGATGTCGAATCGGCTCAGGCGGAGAAAGCCGCTGCATACAAACGGCTGGCCGCGCTGCTGGGAGTGCATCGGTTGGCGATCACGAAAGTCGCGGGCCGCCTCGACGACTATTCCTATCCGGATTACGACGCTCAGAGCACTCCGCTGTATGTGCTCAGCGTGCATCCGGAAATTCAGCAAGCTCAGTGGGCCGTCGAGAAGGCGAAGTTTCTCGTTCAACGAGCCAAGGCCGAGCCGATTCCGAACCTCAGCGTGAACGGTGGCTACGTCCGACAGAACCAAAACCGTTCCGACGACTATGTCCTGGGCGTGAGCGCGTCGGTCCCGTTGTGGAACAAAAACCAAGGGGGCATCCGCGCGGCTGAGGCCGAACTCTGCGCCGCGATGCAGGAAGTCGGCCGCGTCGAAAACGATCTGGCGGATCGAGTCGCGATCGCACTTCGCGAATTCGCCGCCGCTCGCAAGCGTGCGGAAAAGTACCAATCCGTCGTGATCAAAACGGAGCAAGCTCAAAAGATCGCGACCGAAGATCAACGACGAAATCTTTCGCCTCTGATGGTCTTGGAACTGCAACGCTCGGCACGGCAAGCCCGGCTGGAACGCCTCAAATCCCTCGGCGATGCTTGGAAAGCCGCTGCCACGATTTCCGGACTGACGATCGAGGACAACTGGCCGCCCGCTCCCACAAAACCGGCCGATGTCCCGCCCGCTCCGGCGGCTGCTCCGCAATGATTCGTGAATCAGAGCTTCCGTACCCATCTACGGCTCGATACTTTGTGCCGAGTTGAATTTGAGGAACACATGCGATTGTCCGCCCGCAATTTGGTGACTTTGCTGTTGATCGCCGTGATGGCGATGCCGGCAGTGTCGTCACCGGCGGTGCGGCACAGCCACGCGGATGGAGACAAGTCGCACCAGCATGGAGTCGCATCGGCGAAGCACCACGGGCATTCGCACACGCATGGCTCAAGACATTCGCATCGACACAGTCACTCTGCGGATGCGAAGAAGTCCAAGCACTCTCACGACGACCGTACGAGTCATTCGACTCAATCGCCTGTTGAGCATCTGCATGTGTTCTGGTTTGGTTTCCAGACATCGTTGCCGCTGCCAGCGTCAGAGCGTTCGGATTCGCCACGACCAATGGCGAGCACAGAACAATGGGTGCCGCTGATTTCCGATGTCACTCTGCCGGATGCTTCCCAAGCGAGGTCGCAGATTCCAGCGATTGATCTTCTTACACCAACGGAGTTGACGCCGCGACTGTCGGTTCGCTCCGAGGTTCGCCCGCTGCGATACGCAGCCGTGGCCTTGCTGTGTGACACTGCGCGCCGAGAGCGCTCTGGTGTGCTGGTGATTTGATTTTCGATTTTTGATTTTTGATTTTCGATTGGGCTGCAAGCGGTCATCGAGATCAGGAATCCT
>CAZILR010001188.1:0-1741 GCA_964539995.1 uncultured Planctomyces sp. | reverse complement strand
AGCGAGACGACCGGCGTCGCGATCTTCGATCTCGTGTCGCGCCGAGTGAAAACCGGCATCGCATCGAAGTACGTCCGGCCGACGCTGGGCATCGTCGATTGGGACAACACGCGGACTCAGCCGTCGGCGGTCGCAGCGAGCGCGGGATTGGATGTGCTCAGTCATGCGCTCGAAAGTTACACGGCAATTCCGTACGACCAGCGAGTGCGACCGGCTCGGCCGAGCGAGCGGTCAGCCTATCAAGGCTCGAACCCGATGAGCGATGTGTGGGCGCTGCGAGCGTTGGAGATCGTCGCCGAGTTCCTGCCGCGCGCAGTCGCCGACACGAGCGACGACGAAGCTCGGATGCAGATGATCTTGGCCTCGTCGATGGCCGGCATCGGTTTCGGCAACGCGGGTGTGCATCTGCCGCACGCGATGGCCTACCCGGTCGCCGGCATGGTTCGGGAATTCCGGCCGGCCGGTTTCGCCACCGATCACGCGATGGTGCCTCACGGCATGTCGGTGATTTTGCACACTCCGGCCGTCGCGCGGTTCACAGCCGCAACCTCTCCGCAGCGGCACTTGCTGGGAGCGAAGGCGTTGGGAGCGGACATCTCGCGAGCCAATCCCGCCGATGCGGGTCGCATCCTGGCTGATCGGGTCATCCATTTCATGCAGACACTCAAGATGCCACGCGGACTGAAGGAAGTCGGCTACGGCTCGGCCGATTTCCTCGCGCTGATCGAGGGGACGCTGGCTCAACAACGGCTGATCAAACTCTCGCCACGAGTGACCGGAGCCGACGACCTCGCCAAAATGTTCGAGGAGTCGCTGGTGATCTGGTAAGGCCCAAACGGCTCTCGGTGTTTTCGCCGTTGCTTGAAGTGCGGGGGAAGCTCCAATACCATGCCCCGCTCTTTCCAGCGGCAATGATTGACGAATTGTGTCTAACCCGTGGGCTGTGCTCACTTTTGGAAAATTTGGCGGAGAGATCATGGCAGTTCCCAAACGGCGCACTTCACGTTCCCGCGCCCGGACTCGCAAAAGTCACAACGCGATTAAGCCTCTGAATTTGACGACCTGTCCGCAGTGCAGTGCGGTGGTGCCGAACCACAGCGTCTGTCCTCAATGCGGGCATTATCACGGCCGAAGCTACGACACTGGCAACGAGGGTTAGTCTGAGACTCCTCGAGGAATGTCCTCATGCGGATCGCGCTGGACGCCATGGGGGGCGATTACGCTCCCGGCCCGAATATCGACGGGGCCATCGCGGCTTTGCAGGCTCACCCTGAGTTGGAAGTCGTCCTCGTGGGCGACCAGCCACAGTTGGAGCCGTTGCTCGCTAAAGCAGGGTTCTCGTCCGAGCGTTTGATCCTGCGCCACTCCGACAGTTGGATCACGATGGAGGAGAAGCCTACCGAGGCTCTCCGCAAGAAACCGAACTGCTCAATTTCGGTTTGCTGGCAGATGATGGCAGGCCGCGAAGTCGATGCGGTCGTCAGCGCGGGACACACCGGAGCGGTCGTCGCCGCTGGCTTGAAGACGCGGCTGTATCTGAAGAACGTCAAACGACCCGGCATCGCGGTCGCCCTGCCGACTCAAAAGGGACGCGCGGTCCTGGTGGACGTCGGCGCGAACCCGGCGGCTCGGCCAGAGCATCTCTTCCAGTACGGCATCATGGGGCTGGTCTATGCTCGTGACGTGTTGGGAATCGAGAACCCGCGCGTCGGCCTGATGAACATCGGCAGCGAGGAAGGCA
>CAZILR010001187.1:975-1748 GCA_964539995.1 uncultured Planctomyces sp. | reverse complement strand
GTCGATGGCACCGATGCGGCTCAGAAGTTGGTGCTGCTCAGCCAGCTCGCATTCGGGACGAAGGTGCCGGTGACGGCGTTTCAGCGGACGGGCATCGACAAGCTCGAACTTCCCGATCTGCGGAACGCGACCGAGTTCGGCTATCGCATCAAACTGCTGGCAACCGCACGGCTGGTTGGCGGGCAACTCGAAATGCACGTCCAACCGACGTTGGTGAAATCAGATCAACCGCTGGCGAAGACCTCCGGCGCGTACAACATGGTCGAACTGACCGGCGATGCGGTCGGACGCTTGTGGTACTCGGGCGCGGGAGCCGGCGAGATGCCGACCGCGTCGGCCGTCGTAGCCGATCTGATCGACATGGCGGTCGGCCGAGCACAGCTTACCTTTTCGCGGCTCGACATTTGGCGTGAGCATTCACCGCTACCGCTACTGCCGGCGACCGAAGTCCGCCGCCGATTTTATTTGCGATTCAACGTCGAGGACAGGCCGCATGTGCTCGCCGACATCGCGGACATCCTCGGTCGGCACAACATCAGCATCGCGTCGGTCATTCAGAAAGAAGCGGAGTCCGCGTCGATCCCCGGTGGACCGGCCACGGTTCCGCTTGTCATCATGACTCACGAGAGCACCGAGGGTGCGATGCGTGACGCGGATGCGGAACTCGAACGAGTGAAAAGCATCCGTCCGCCCCGCGTGCGAATTCCCGTCGCGTCGTGACAGCCGTTTGTAGTTTGTAGTGGTGGGGGGGGGGGTGGAGAGACCCCACCACA
>CAZILR010001187.1:0-965 GCA_964539995.1 uncultured Planctomyces sp. | reverse complement strand
CCGGCGGGGGGTGACTGCGGTTTGTTGTGGTTCGGGGGGGGGGGTGCAAGGGCGCCCCCCCACAGCAGCCAGCAGCGACCAATTTGGTGGCTCGCAGTGCCTCGACCCACCCTACGAGAAATCAACATGGCCAACCACATTATACGCTACGGCATCATGCGCATCGTCGGTGAATTCTCGGCGAAGCACGACGATCCGATCGTGCGCGGGACCGGGGTCATCGTGCGAACCGACCGCGGTGTCGAGTGGGGCGAGGTGCTCTGCGCGGCGTCCGAGCAGACGCGGAAGTATCTGGGACGCACCGACGAATCGGGCCGCATCCTGCAAATCGCCTCGGCCGATGATCTCCGCAAACGCGATCAAGTCGTCGCCGCTCAGCGACAAGACTTTGTCGATTGCGGCCGGCTGATCGCCGAGAGCAAGTTGCAGATGCAGCTCATCGACATCGAGCGGCTCTTCGGCGGCGAACGTCTGATTATCTACTATCTCTCGGAAAAGCGGATCGACTTCCGCGACCTGGTCCGCATTCTGGCCGGGCACTTCAAGCTGCGGATCGAAATGCGGCAGATCGGCATTCGGGACGAAGCCAAGCTACTGGCCGACTACGGTGACTGTGGCAAGCCGGTCTGTTGCAACACGCACCTCCGCGAAATGCCGCCGGTCACGATGAAGATGGCCAAGGTCCAAAAGGCGACGCTCGACCCGAACAAGATTTCCGGCCGCTGCGGGCGGCTGAAGTGCTGCCTGCGATACGAGTACGACACCTACGAGGAACACATGCGTGATCTGCCGCCCGTCGGTGCGACTGTCGTCACGAAGGCCGGCCAAGGGCGCGTCGTGTCGCAAGAGATTCTGGCTCGCAAGGTGATGATCGCCTACGACGAGTCGCGTCGCGTGATGGTCGATGCCAGCGAAGTGCTGACGGTCATCAGCACGAAAGGCCCGAAGCCGAAGGGGCCGCGAAC
>CAZILR010001186.1:0-1751 GCA_964539995.1 uncultured Planctomyces sp. | reverse complement strand
CGAACTGTTGGAGATAGTTCGCGAACGCTTGCGCCTTTTCTAGGACGTTCAAGTCTTTTCGTTTGAGATTCTCTTCCAGCGCGACTTCGCAGACTTGCTGCTCCTCAAGTTCGAGGACTCGGCACGGCACCGTTGCCAACCCTGCTTGTTTGGCCGCCATCAAACGCCGCTCGCCGGCGATGAGCTGCCAGCCGCCGTTGGGTAACGCTCGGACCAGCAGAGGCTGAAGCACGCCGTGCTGCTGGATGCTGTCGCTGAGTTCGCGGAGAGAGGATGCTTCAAATTCGGTGCGCGGTTGATAGGGGTTGCGTTCGATGGCGTTGACCGGCATCTGTCGCAGTTCGCCTTGAGGGGCCGCTTGATCGTTGTTGTTCGTGAGGGTTGTCGTGTCGTTCGTCGCGACGTCGTCGCCGAGCAGTGCGTTCAGTCCGCGTCCCAAGCGTCTCCGAATTTGGACTCGTTCATCCATGCCGTCCATGGCTGGTTCCTCTTCTTGTTGTGCGGTATTTCTGTAGCCGTCATCGCTCCGCGTGACGAGCCGAACGAGCACTCAGCGCCGATTGAGCACTCGGCTCGTCACGCGGAGCGGTGACGGCTACGTTGAAAGCGGCGGGATTGTTACCCCGGTTCGCTGACATGAAGCAAGACGTGTTCCACGTGAAACTCGACGCGGTCACTCTGGAACCCGCACGCGGTAGAGCCGGACTTCGAGCGGTTCGCGGTGAGCACGCAACTGCGTCGCGCTGACGTCGTCCAGCCGGACGAAGTCGCTCGCGTCATACGGGTAGCTGGCGATCAGCTCAAACTGATCGGCTCGTCTGGCGAACTCGTCCGCGAACGCTTGGCTGCGATGAGCGTGCGGGCCGGTGACCAAAAACGTCGGCAGCCTCCGAGTCGCCTCGATGTTCACGAAACTGAGATTCCCGGCCGGTTGCACGGCCAAGCGGTCGGCCGGCAGATGGAAGAGGAGGCCCGGCTCGGCATAGAGATAGAGCACGGCTTGCGCGCCGCCAAGGTTGGGGCCTCTCGCGGAGTCCTCTCGAATGGCTGCTTGAATCTTTGGCGCGAGTTCAGCTTGCCCGGTGCGTGATTGCCAGCCAGCAACCCACAGCCCCGTTTGCGGCAAGGGGGCATTGATGACTTCCGGAAGGGCGACCGCGACGATCAGCACCGAGTACCAAAATACAAGGCTGACTTTTCTCGGAAGAAGGCTGACCAACTGAAAGCGTGCCGTTCCGAAGAACAGCCACGCGACCCCCAAGAATGTCACTATCGCCCATGGCATGGCCAGACGCGGATACGGTCGATACAGGGGCGTTGCCAGCGTCATTCCCAGATACCAAGCCATGAGAAACCATTCGGAGAGTCGTAGCCGGAGTTCGTCAGGAGCTGTTGGCAGTTGAAGCTGCGGCAAATTCGAATGCTGTGAAAGTCGCGGAGAGACCGTCACAAACAACATCACAAAAACAGCGATCCAAGAGACTCCGGTTGCCCCGCGCACATTGAACTGCTGAAACTCGCCGTGATGGACGAATCCCGACCACCAGCCCGCAAAACCAACGACGTACTGCCGATGGTTGCGAGCAACTTCTCCATATCCGTGCGGCAATGACAACCAATACGGACTCCAGACCACCAGTGCCGTCAGTGCTGCCAAGCCAAACAGAAACAATCGTTGCTTGAGCTGTCGTTCGTCGCGGCGGGCGAAGAGTGTCCAAGCCAGCAAACCGCTGAGGCTGATGACCAGCGGG
>CAZILR010001185.1:0-1751 GCA_964539995.1 uncultured Planctomyces sp. | reverse complement strand
TCGGTCTTTCCTCCGTCATGTCAATGGCTCGCCAAGTTCCCTGAATCTGCTTGGCGTGATGCTCAGACGCAATGAGTCGTCCTTGAACCTCGCGATTTGTTGCAGGCAAGGAACCCTTTGCCTCACGCTCGAGTGAGACGAGTAGCAGCGCCTTGGAACTCGCCGACGAAAAGTCCGTCGGCCGCTTGAAACCATCGCGATGGGAGCCCATGTTCAGACAAATCTTCAGCCGGTCGTCGTTCAGTTCATAGATGCCGGCGATCAACAACTCCGTGTCCTCCCCGTCGGGGTGCGACATGAAAAGCTGTTTGGGACTGCTGTTGGCGTTCAGTTTGAAGACCGGCTTCTCACTCACGCGTTCTCCGCTCATCCAGGTGATTTCGTCGCCGGCAAAGATCCATCGCAACTCGCGATCTCGCTTCTTTTCTACTCCACCTTCCCGCCATTCCGTGACTCGCCAAGTTCCTTGCAGCTTCTGGAGGTCGGTCGCTGATTCCGACGTCTCTTTGAGCGGGGCTCCCCGCCGAAACTCGAACACCACGGCGTCGGAATCCGACTTCTCCGGAAATTGAGTGGGACGCGCCGTGTCCGGTCGTGTCGCCAAACAGAGCGTCATTGACTCGCCGTCCACTCGGAAAATGCCTTTGAGCAAAGCGGTCTTTTCCTTCACGTCGACGGGAAGAAACGGAACGTTTCGAACCACATTCAGATCGATGGTCTGCTGACCATTGTCACTGAGTACCTGGTAACGTCCCACCTCCCAGCCGTGGTTCGTGCGTTCAATGATCAATTGCCCGTTGATGAAGAACCACGTCTGGTGCTGTCGCGGAACCGCTACCTTTCCCTCGACCGCCGAATGTAATTGCACCCAGATTCCATCGAGACTCGTTGGAGTTGCTGTCGCGACCGCTGGGGTTGTGTCGTTTGCATCGACCGACTTCTCGTCGTCGGCTTTCATGCCACCAGACTGACACCCTCCGATGAGGGTGACGCCGAGAAAGTAGCTCAACAACAAGGTGGCGTTTGGACATCGTTTCATGGCTGCCTCATGCGGTCATCGGAATCTCGGTCCGCACGCAACGCGATCTCACTTCGGAGTTTTCGACACGTCGCGGTGCGGCTTCAAGAAGTCACAGAGTCGAGTCAGCAAACGCTCCAATCGAGCTGCCGAGATGCTTCCGATCCGGCCTTTGCACTGAGAAGCAGGTACAACGGCGAGATAACCGAGTCGGATCAGCGAAGGCTCTTTCAGTTTGCTGGGTCGGTAATCGGGATCGGCCGGAGTGATCGTCTCGTCCAATTCGGGCGTGAGTTGTTGCAGTTGAGTGCTGATGCCACAAACCAGCAAATCCTGGAAGGGTGGAACTCGCCGGAGACACAACGCGGGGCGCGGCTTGATGCTGCCATCCTGCTGGGGCAGCGACACGATAACCACGTCGCCATCCTTCATGGCTGAATCTCGACGTCGGAGTAATCAGGCTCGTTCTCGCCATAGGCTGCGTCCAACCCCTGAGCGCTCAGCTTCAACCACGCTTCCCGTTGCTCTTCCGAAGATGCCGGCTTCAAAACGGTGACGAGCAGTTGGGCGTCGCACGGCAACTCGAACGGCTCGTCAAGTTGAATGTGCTGGCCGTCAAAATGAGCTTTCAAACTGACAACAGGCATGTCGTTACCTCTTTCAAAGTTTCTGATTTAAGCCAGCAGTTCATTCAGCACTCGTCCGCCCGGATTGACCTTGAAGGGGCGGCCGT
>CAZILR010001184.1:0-1752 GCA_964539995.1 uncultured Planctomyces sp. | reverse complement strand
CGTTTGTCAGAAAAGATCAGGCCAGTCATCACGCGAGGCTTCCGAACCTCGACCAGCCAAAGTCGGGCGGGATTGTAGGTACGGCGGCGTGATGCCTCAACGCCGGTCGGAATCGGCGTGAGACTGGAGCGAATTCCCGAATCGGCTTAGAAAGCCGGGCTGATGCGAGACATCTTCGCCACGAACCTTGTCGGGAGAATTGGAAATGCCTCTGTCGCTGGTTCCGGAATTCGAGTCCACGCTCCGTGGTCGATCGCTGGCGATTCAGAGCCTTCGCACAACCTGCCGAGAGGTCTTTGAACGCTGCCGTGCCGCCGTCGCGGAGCGTGAATCGAATGTTCAAGCATGGGTCCAATTTGGAGGAGACGCCGTTGAGCAAGCGGTCGCAGAGCGAGACGCCGAACTCCAACGCGGCGAGTGGCGTGGACCGCTGCACGGGATTCCGGTCGGCGTGAAGGACATCTACGACGTGGCTGGAGCTCCGACGCTGGCTGGCATTCCGCATCGGCCATCCAATCCGGCAGAACGTGACTCCGCGATGGTCGCTCGGCTGCGCGAGGCGGGCGCGATCATCGTCGGCAAGACGGTGACGACGCCGTATGCGTACTTCGATCCGCCGCCGACTCGTAATCCGTGGAATCTTGAACGTACGCCGGGCGGGTCATCGAGCGGTTCGGCGGCAGCGGTGGCGCATGGCATGTGCCTCGGAGCACTCGGCTCACAGACGGGGGGTTCGATCCTGCGGCCCGCATCGTTCTGTGGCATTGCCGGATACAAGCCGACGTTCGGATTGCTCAGCCGGCGCGGGATGTTTCCGTTCGCGCCAAGTCTCGATCATCCCGGCCCGATGGCTCGAACGGTCGCAGACTTGATCCTGTTGATGACCGCTCTCGCTCCTCCACTACTGCGAACGTGCTTCGAGGGCATGGCCAACGAACCGCTCACGGCCGATGCGAGTGAGCTTCCAAACTTCATCGTTCCCGAAGGCGCGGTCTTGGAGAAGTCCGAGCCAACCATGTCCGCCGCGCTCGACGCGACCGCCAGCAAGCTCAGCCGAGCGGGGGCAATGATCGATCGTGATCAGCCAGACGACCTCGAATTACCGAAGCTGTGGATCGAGCATCGTCGCGTGATGGCTGTGGAAATTGCGTCCTCTCAAGACGAGCGATTGCGGCAGTACCCCGAAGAATTTACTCCGGCGGTGCGAGCGCTGATCGAAGAAGGATTGACAACTCGCTCGGTCGATTACGCGACGGCAATTCAATTTCAACGCACGCTCCGTCGCCGAATGTCGCGTGTGATCGGCGATTCGATTTGGCTGATGCCGGCTGCTCGCGGAGCGGCACCGACACTCGAAAC
This sequence comes from uncultured Planctomyces sp., assembly GCA_964539995.1. Classification (GTDB taxonomy): domain Bacteria; phylum Planctomycetota; class Planctomycetia; order Planctomycetales; family Planctomycetaceae; genus SXKJ01. The sequence continues at coordinate 393 of CAZILR010001184.1, read as the reverse complement.
AACCGGCGATCCCTGCATGAATTCGCCGTGGAGCTTTCTGGGGTTCCCGACCATCACGATCCCAATGGCGTTGTCGCCGGAGGGCCTGCCGTTCGGATTGCAACTGGTGGCCGGCCCAGGCCAAGACATCGAACTGTTTCGCGCAGCGCGCTGGTGCGAGGCGGCGCTGGCTCGGACGTGATTCTCTTTGTCTCGTAGGATGGCCGCCCTCGGCCGTCCGTTTTCAGAGGAACCGTGCAGGACGGCCGAGGGCGGCCATCCTACTTCTGAAGGTTGAAAGACCATCATGCGACGATCACACGTTCTCACAACAGCGCTGCTCCTGATCGGTGCCGCGTTGCCGACAGGACTGCCGGCGGATGAGTTGCTCGATCGCATCGACACTCAACGGCC
>CAZILR010001183.1:0-1754 GCA_964539995.1 uncultured Planctomyces sp. | reverse complement strand
AAGTTGATCGGAGCGGCCGGCGCGCAGGGCGTCGAGTTCATGCGGAGCGAGGTGTTTAGCGGCGACCACGGCCTGGCCGTGATCGAACACGCCCCGTTCGGAGTGATCTGTGCCGTGACGCCCGTGACCCACTCGCTGCCGACGCTGGCGTGCAACGTGATCAACATGGTCTCGGCGGGGAACACGGTTGTGTTCAATCCGCATCCCAGCGGCAAGCTGATCGCGTGCGAGGGGACTCGGCGAATCAACCGCGCGATCTACGAAGCGACCGGGCTGGAAAACCTCTTCACGATCGTGTCCGAGCCGACGCTCGAATCAGCCGCCGCGTTGTTTGCTCATCGAGGCATCCGGCTGCTGTGCGTGACGGGCGGGCCGGGAGTCGCGAAGGCGGCTCTGCAAGCCACCAAGCGAGCGATCGTCGCCGGGCCGGGCAACCCGCCAGTCGTCGTCGATGAAACCGCGGACCTCGAAATCGCGGCGAAGTCGATCATCCAAGGCGGAGCCTACGACAACAATTTGCTCTGTATCGGTGAGAAGGAAGTTTTCGCCGTCCACACAATCTTCGATCAATTGATGTCCGAGATGAGCCGCGCCGGAGCACATCGCTTGAACGCTGCCGAAGTGGACCGCATGACGAAGGTCGCGTTCTCGCCGCCGGAGAAGCCGGGCGATCACTGGCACCTGAACCGCGACCTCATCGGCAAAGACGCCAGTGTGCTGGCCGAGCAGATCGGCGTGAAGATTCCCGCCAGCGCGACGCTGCTCTTCGGCGAGACCAACCTCGACAACCCGTTCGTCCCCGAAGAACAGATGATGCCGTTCGTCCCGTTCATCCGAGTCCGTGATGTGGCTGAAGGAATCCGCTTGGCGAAGGAGGCCGAACACGGCTTCCGCCACACCAGCCTGATCCACAGCCGAAACGTCCGCAACATGACCGTCATGGGCAAGGAACTCGACACGACTCTGTTCATCAAGAACGGGCCATGTGGTGCGGGTCTCGGCTTAGGCGGCGAAGGCTATTTGTCATTCAGCATCGCGGGGCCGACCGGCGAGGGCGTGACGACACCGCTGACGTTTACTCGGCAACGACGATGCACTTTGGTTGATGATTTGAGGATCGTTTAGCCATGCAACTCGGCAAAGTCATCGGCCACGCGACCTCGACTGTGAAGCATCCCTCGATGAACGGCTGGAAGCTGCTCGTCGTGCAGACGCTGGATGCCAAAGGCGGAGCCGATGGAGAGCCGGTCTTGGTCGTGGACAACTTGGGAGCCGGAGCCGGTCAGCGAGTGATGATCACCAGCGACGGAAAAGCAGTCAGTCAGATGTTGGGAGACGACAAGTCTCCCGTGCGATGGGCGGTGATTGGGATTGCGGACGACAAGAAATGAGAAAGAACGCCGTACCGCGACCGTCAGGGAGCGGCCCGCGTTGATCGAACAGGCCGCTCCCTTACGGTCGCGGTACGGATGAAAGTGTCATGGCAGCGGTCTTGGACGAAAAACTGGTTGAGTCGATTGTCGGCGAGGTGATGCACCGCCTCCGGCCAACAGCGCAGCCGGTTCGCGCAGCGGTGACTCCTGCTCGCCCCTCGCCCCTCGCTCCTCAGCCCTCAGCCACGTTTGCCGTCACCGATCGTGTCGTGACCGCTGAACTACTCGCCTCGCGGCTGAACGGGCAGAAGTGGGCGAAAGTCGCGATTTGTCCGAAGGCGGTGATCACGCCGAGCGCGTTTGATTACTTGCGGACTCACA
>CAZILR010001182.1:0-1755 GCA_964539995.1 uncultured Planctomyces sp. | reverse complement strand
CGGTCGATATCTACATCCATGACACCTACTTCATCGTCGCCCACTTCCACTACGTCGTGTTCGGGACCACGATGTTCGGCGTCTTTGGAGCGATCCAATTTTGGTTCCCAAAGATGTTCGGCCGGAAGATGAACGAGACGGTCGGCAAGTGGCACTTCCTGCTGACCTACATCGGCTTCAACGGAGCATTTTTCCCGATGCACATGTTGGGCATCGCTGGCTTTCCTCGTCGCTACGCGGACCCGTACATCCACCCGTACCTTGAGCATCTGTTGCCGCTGAATCAATTCATCACCATCTCGGCGATGATCATGGGCTTCGCTCAGTTTTTGTTGTTGTACAACTTTGGCTCGAACGCGTTGAAGACCATGCTCTACGGCCCGGATCCTACGACCGGGCGAAACCCCTGGCACGCGAACGGGCTGGAATGGGCGGCACCGTCGCCCCCAGGCCACGGCAATTTCGACATTCCGCCGGTCTGCTTCCGTGGTCCGTATGAGTACTCAAATCCGAACCGCGCCGATCAAGATTTCTGGATGCAGACAGACCCGACTCGCGGCCCGAAGAAACCCCCTGAAGATCCCGCACACGGGCATTCTTAGTTTGACCACAAGCTCCCATGACGACCGTATCCTCAAATCGTTGGCTCTCGCGTTACGCCGCTTTGACGGCAGTGATCGCATTGTTGCCGATTGGGATGGGTGCGCTCGTGACAACGCTCGATGCCGGCATGGCGTTTCTGGATTGGCCCACGTCGGACGGGCAGAACATGTTTCTGTACCCGTGGCTGCAAGACTTTCACGCGAACCGTGAGAAGTTCGTCGAGCACGGACATCGCCTGGCCGGCAGCCTGATTGGAATGTTCTCGATCGGTTTGGTCGTATTGACGCTGCGACGTGAATCACGCGGATGGGTGCGTACACTCGCCGTTGGCATCTTGAGTGCTGTCGTCTTACAGGGATTACTCGGTGGATTCCGAGTCATCGCGGATGCGCGCATCGCAGCGATGGTTCACGGATTGTTCGCCTCGTTGATTTTCTCCACGATCACTCTTTTTGCTCTCGTGACCGGATTGAATTGGATGGGAGGCGGACAAACCGCGCGGTCCAGTGTGGCAGTCCCCAGCAGTCTGAGATTTCTGGCCATCGCGAATCTTTTGGCGGTGTTCAGCCAGTCGTTACTTGGCGGCTTGGTGCGGCACCTCGGACTCGCACTTCACGAACACCTGGGCGGTGCAATTCTGGCGACGGTGTTGTCCGTCGCGCTGATCGCGTCGAGTTGGAAATCGGGCCATGCTTGGCTTCGTTCGGCCGCGATCGGATTGGCGGTCGTGTTGCTGGTTCAGTTAGTGCTCGGAGCCGGTGCGTGGGTAACTCGTTTTGGATTTCCGATGACGGGTTACGTCGCTGTGCAGCAGGCTCCGGAGCAAATCCTGTTTCGGACAGCTCATGCGGTCGCGGCCAAGTTTGTGTTGATGATGTCGGTGCAAATGGCCGCTCGCGTGCTGCGTCTGAACTGGCACGATCGTGGGGCAGGTTTTCAACCTGCCACGAATCTGACGGCTGGCGCGGGCAGGTTGGAAACCTACCCCACGTTGGCGGGAGGAACCGCACGATGAGCGTCCTCCTCGATCCACAAGGGACGATTGAACTCGGCGCGACGTTGTCGGCACGGACGGACGTCATTCCGCGTTGGCGCGAGTACCTCGTGCTCATCAAGCCGCGCATCGCGGTGATGGGTTTGGTGACGGTTGCT
>CAZILR010001181.1:0-1756 GCA_964539995.1 uncultured Planctomyces sp. | reverse complement strand
CGTGATGCTTCGCACGATACGTTCGCGTGACGACGCCCCCCATGCTGTGCGCGACGATGTGCAGTCGCTCGATACCGTTGAGCGATTCGATGACTTGGTGCAGGTAATCCGCCGCCGTGTCGAGATCGACGCGCGTGCTGGGATAGTCGAACGGGAAGACTCGATAACCCGCCTTTTCCAGCACCGGCCGATACGCGGCCATCGACTTCGACGAGCGTGTGATGCCGTGAACGAGCAGGACTCCCTCGCCGGACATCTTCGGCAATTTCTGTTCGCGCTTGATCTCGTCGAGCTTGGCTTGGCATTGCTCGCGAGTCCCCCACGCATGCCGCACATCGTCGCCGTCGATCAGCCGGTAATGCTTGGAGAGGACGTTGTGCTGAATCCGCCAGCCGTGAAAGTGAGCGACGTCTCCCCAGAACTCACGCCCGCCCAGCGTTTTCGTCGGGACATTCGGATTTGAGGCTGGTGGCTCGGACGGCGTTTGAGGAGCCTCTTCATCGGCTTGGATGGCGGTTCCAAGAACCAGCAGTGTGGCCAGCGTGAAGTGAGAGACGTGATGACGGAACATGACAACCTCGCGAATTTTTCGCCGCGACTTTCCGGTTCAAGAGAGCCTCGGTACGGTTTGAACGGTATCGCGTTTCGGCGGATGCGCGAATTCGACTCGTCTTTTCTACGGTCCCCGCCCCGTCTTGGTTTCAGGATTCCCCATGTCCATCATCACGCTGACTGATCCGACGACCGGCTCGACGGCCCGCATCGCGCCCGGATTGGGGTTCAACTGCTTTGAGTTCACCGCCCGCGTGCGCGACTGGACGATCCGAGTGCTCGAAGCCGATCCGGCCTTCGCGGACGGACACCTGCGGCCCAGCGGGCATGGGATTCCGATCTTGTTCCCATTCCCGAATCGCATCCGCGACAGCCGGTTTGTGTGGGACAGTCGTGAGTACGTCATCCCAGCGGATGTCGGCCTGCACGACAAGCTCGGTCACGCGATTCACGGCTTCTGTCTGGATCGAGCGTGGCGAGTGATCGAGCAAGGCGAGCGGTTCGCGATTGGGCAGTTCCAGTTGTCGATCGATGCACCGGAACGCCGAGCACTCTGGCCCGCCGATTTTCTGATCGAGGCCAAGTACGAGCTTCGCGGCAGCACGCTTCGCTGCGACATCCGCATCGAAAATCCCGATTCTGTTCCGCTGCCGTGGGGCTTTGGCACGCACCCGTACTTTCATGTGCCGCTCGATGCGAGCAGCCGCCTGGCGAACTGCCTCGTGCAAGTCCCGGCCCACCGCGAGTGGGCGTTGACCGATTGCCTGCCAACCGGTGAGGTCCAGGAAGTTTCTCCGGAGAAAGACCTGCGCGACGGTGAATACCTCGACGTCGTGAAGCTCGACGATGTGCAGACGGGTCTCGAAGCGACGAACGGCGTGATCGAGTCCGCAATTTTCGACGAGGCGGCCGGACTGCAAATCACGCAGCGCTGTGGCACGGACTTCCGCGAGTATGTCGTCTTCACGCCCCCGAATCGGCCGTGCGTCTGCCTGGAGCCGTACACCTGCGCGACCGACGCGATCAATCTGCAGGCTCGCGGCGTGGATGCCGGCCTGCGCGTTTTGCCCCCCGGCGGCCAAGCTCACTTGTGGTTTGAGATCACAGCCGGCACGCTGTTGTGCTGAATCTCGTGGGGCAGGTTTTCAACCTGCCAGCGATGTCCGGGCAGGTTGAAAACCTGCCCCACGTCTGACGGAGTCCG
>CAZILR010001180.1:0-1757 GCA_964539995.1 uncultured Planctomyces sp. | reverse complement strand
TCTGCCGCCACAGATCTCCGCAACCGCAGACGACACAATGAGCAGGCTCAGTCGCCGCACGATTCTCGGCCGCGACCGGCCGCTGCCACGAGCAACTCGAACAACGAAGCTGCTCCGTCTGAGCGGCCACCTCGCTGACGTTGTGACTCTGACACGCCGGACATTCAAAGACGATCCACATGACGATTTCAGATTTTCGATTTGAGATTTCAAATTTGAGATTTCAGATTCACAGCGGCAACCCCGTTTCACGAAGCAACAACGCGGCGAACATGTCACCCATAAACGACAGAATCACTCCGACGAATAGCACACCCGTTGCCGCCTGTGTGTTCCGATACTTCAAGATTTGCCAAACCATCCAGGACACGACTAACGGACCGATGACTCCGGCAATCCATCGGACGCTTAAGAAAATCCAGACCGAGATCGTGAACCGCGATTCGGTGTCCCAGAGAGCCAGACCGATCAATCCCAGGACCAACATGACTGCGGACATCGTGAACCGAGCAATGCCTGCGAGGCACACCAGCCGATTCACCTGCTTCAAGGGATCTATCGACATCGTCGGAGCGGTCAAATACCAGTGGCCGAGCAACATGCCGACCACAGTCGCGCCGAGCACGGCCGCTCCGGCGAGTTGCGACAGCGGAAACAGCCACGCCGGCCATTGATTCCAAACGATTTGCCGCAGATTCGTGAGTACCAATGCGACACTCGACACAGCGAGGACCGCGAATCCCACTCGTTCGGCCGCGATTCGCCGTTCCATCGTCCACAATGCAGACCCGACAAACGCGGCACCACCGATGACGCCCCCGATGATGGCGGTTGATCGCTCAGAAAGGCACATCTCGTCAGACGCAACGGATGGTACCACACCGTCGAAACGTGCCATCTTCGCCGCGAGCGTGACCAGCACTCCCAAGCCCATGACCACCAGCATCTGAATTCGGAAGAATCCAGAGGTTACTTGGCGACGTGGCATCAAGGCCCACATCAGGCTCATGCCGCAGATCAGGCGCAACGCGAACTGAGCAATCATGTCGCTGGCTACCTCTGATTGATCAGCGACATGACTTCGGCGCGGCTGGATTGATTCGTCAGGAACAGGCCGCGAACCGCGCTGGTGATCGTGATGCTGCCCGGCTTCTTCACGCCGCGAATCGACATGCACGAGTGCTCCGCCTCCAGCACGACGACGACTCCCTTCGCGTCGAGTTCCTTGTGGAGCAGATCGGCGATCGTGTGTGTCATCCGTTCCTGCACTTGTGGGCGGCGCGAGACTTCTTCGACGACGCGGGCCAGTTTGCTCAAGCCGGCGATCTTGCCGTTCGGCAAGTAGCCGACGTGAGCCTTGCCGATGAACGGCAACAAGTGGTGCTCGCACATGCTGTTGAAGGTGATGTCTCGCACCAGCACCAGTTCGTCGTAGTCCTCGGTGAAGACTTTTTGCAGATGCCGAGCCGGCTCCAAATGCAGGCCGGAGAAGAGTTCGGCGTACATCTTCGCGACGCGACGCGGCGTTTCGAGCAATCCTTCACGGTTCGGGTCTTCACCGACCGCCGCCAGGATTTCTCGAACCGCCCGCTCGATACGCGGTAAATCCACGGGGCTTGATTTGTCTGAGGAGTCGCTCACGATGTTGGTTTCCAAGAAACAAAACGCCGCCGGATCGGGCTTCCGTTCCAGCGGCGAGCAAAATCGAGCCGGATTGTAGCCCTCTCGCTCCGCGAGTGGAAAGCCGAGCGGCGAGT
>CAZILR010001179.1:0-1757 GCA_964539995.1 uncultured Planctomyces sp. | reverse complement strand
TCACGATTCATGCGGTCGATGAAGCCAACGGCATCCCGTTTCTCGTGATGGAGTTGATCAACGGCGAGTCACTGCAAGACCGGATGAAACGCGGGCCGCTCCCGGTGGACGAGATCGTGCGGTTCGGAATTCAAATCGCGTCAGGCCTGGACGCCGCTCACCGACGCGGGCTGATTCATCGCGATATCAAGCCGGCAAATATTCTGCTGGAGACGGCTGAGGGCCAAGGGCTGAGGGACGAGGGAGAAGACAACGCCGCGTCTTCTGTCCGGCCCTTGCCCCTCAGCACTTGTCCCTCAGCCTCCCGCGCCAAGATCACCGACTTCGGGTTGGCTCGCGTGATGTCGGAGTCGGCGATTACTCGGTCCGGGTTCATTGCGGGGACACCGCAGTACATGTCACCGGAGCAGGCCAATGGAAGACCGCTCGACCATCGCAGCGACCTCTTCAGTTTGGGGAGCGTGCTGTATTCGCTGTGTACCGGTCAGGCGGCGTTTCATGCGGAGAGCGCGATCGCCGTGCTGCGGCGAGTGACAGATCACGAACCCGAACCGATTCGATCCTTGAATCCGGCGATCCCCGATTGGTTGTGCGAGGTCATCGCGAAGCTCATGGCCAAGCAGCCGGAGGATCGCTTTCAATCCGCGAAAGAAGTCGCCGACCTGCTGACGCGATGTCAGGCCAATGTAGCCATCACCGCTCCGCGTGATGAGCCTCGCGCGACAGACGCACAATCCACGATGAATCGAGTGGTACGCTCTGACCAACGCAAAGGACGTGACGGGCCAACGACGGCCCACACTCTTCCTTTTGGTCAGAGCGTGCCACCCGATGCTTCGTCGTTGGAAAACTCTCTGACGACGGCGCGGTTGCCTGCTTCGAGCATCACGCCGCAAGGCTCGTCACGCGGAGCGATGACGGCTACTTTGAAACGCACGCTCATCGCGGTCGCGTTGTTGGCGGGCGTCGTGTTGGCCGTTGTCTTCGGTCGAGGTCGTGATCCGAGATCTCAGGCGAGCCGGGGTGCGTCAGCCCCCGGATCATCAGCCGCAGAATCCGTCGGAGCGAACGAAGTCCGGGGGCTAACGCACCCCGGCTCATCTGAGGCAGACGGCGTCTCGCACGACGCCGCGAAGGCTCCTCCACGAGCGATTGCTCCCTTCAATGACGAGCAAGCCCGACAGCATCAAGAGGCCTGGGCCGCGCATCTCAAGTTGCCGGTCGAGTTCACTAACAGCATCGGCATGAAGTTCCGCCTCATCCCGCCGGGTGAGTTCCTGATGGGGAGCACACCCGAGGAGATCGAAGCGGTCCTGAAGCTGGGTGACCAGAGTTTGCGAAAGCACATCGAGAGCGAAGGCCCACGGCACAAGGTGGTTCTCACAAAGCCAATCTACGTCGGGGTGACCGAAGTGACGCAGTCGCAATACGAGCAAGTGATCGGGACCACCCCGTCGCATTTCTCGGCCACGGCTGGTGGCAAGGAGGCGGTCGCCAACCTGGAGACCGGCAACCATCCAGTGGAGATGGTGAGCTGGCACGACGCGGCCGAGTTCTGTGCGAAACTGAGCCAGCGGGAACTAGCGATCCGGGGTGCGTTAGCCGGCGACTCGGTGAGCCGGGGTGCGTTAGCCCCCGGACAATCGGTGAAGGCAAACGCCGATGCGCGCGACGAACCTCCGGGGGCTGACGCACCCCGGCTCGCCAATACAAATGCCAGTACCGGTTACCGACTGCCAACGGAGGCGGAATGGGAG
>CAZILR010001178.1:895-1760 GCA_964539995.1 uncultured Planctomyces sp. | reverse complement strand
TCGAGTTCCACCGGGACTGCGTTCGCGATGATCGCTTGGTTCTCCGGTATGTCGCTGCGGAAGAAAAGCGAATCGTCGAATCGCGAACGGTCGAAGCTCATGCGATGCGAGCCGGGGATGACTCGCAGGCAGCCGTTCTCAACTCGTTCGGGCACGAGCGAAATCCAGACGCTGATGAGGTCGGGACGCTCGTAGGCCCAATAGCGGACGTCTTGATGCCAACCGGTGTCGCTGCTGAATTTCGGCTGCTTGGTCATGATGCAGTTGTGGTGCGCCAGCGGCATGACGATGCGTGATAGGGAGGGCGAGGCTCCCGCCGAGCCGCTACCGCCATCGACGCCTGATTCCAATTCGCGGCTCGGCGGGAGCCTCGCCCTCCCGTCGTCGGCACCAAGCAAAAGATCGGCGAGACGGTCGGTCAGTTCGCGGTCGCTCAGCCATTGCGTGAAGACGGAATGCCGCGAGTGCGCCTGCTTGAGCCGCCGAATCGTGCGGCCTCCCTCGGCCGCCAGCGAGGCCGGCGCGCCGGGATAGTGCAGCTCGGCTTCGTACTCGATCGGCCCGATCTCCCGCTCGACGCCGTCCAGCGTCACGGCCAGCATCTGCTCGCGCACCGCCGCCGGAATGAGCTGCCGAAACACCAGAAACCCGTCGCGCTGAAACCGCTCCCATTCTGCGACGCTCAGCCGCCGCAATCGCTCCGGCGGAGCGGCGGGTGTCGGAACGGGATCGAGCAAACCAGCAGCGGTGTCCATCGTGCGGCGTCCAATAGATCGTCAACAAAACCGTACCGCGACCGTCACGGGTCGGCCGAGAGGCATTTAAGTGGGGGGGCCCTGCCGGTCCCGCGAAGGACGCCAGCGAA
>CAZILR010001178.1:0-885 GCA_964539995.1 uncultured Planctomyces sp. | reverse complement strand
CAATCGCTCGACAACAACCCCGTCCCGCGACCGTCTGGGCGCGCCCGAGTGCATTGATGGGGGCCGCTCCCTGCCGGTCGCGGTACGGTCGAACGCGAAAACAAAAACCGCCGGAAGGCGGAACGACGAACAGATCGTCTTGCTTGCCACCGCGACCTGCAAGGGATGCAATTGCGGCAGTTCTGTGATGAGGAAATCCCATGAACGAACTGACCGCGTGTTTCGGCTTGTTTGCATTTCTGCTGGCCTTGATGGTCCTAGCGCTTAGCCAGCCAATGTTTTCAAGAACCAAGTCAGAAGTGACTGTTTGGTTTGGGATGATTTCGTTTCTGCTGGGTTGGATGGTTTTCTTTCTCGGTACTCCCATTCGCAAAACGATGCGCGAACCGGTCTCGGATTACTTCAGAATGTTCGCGTTGTTCACAGGCATCTCATGTTGGCTGGTTGGACTTTTTTGCGGTCTCGCGGCAAGGCAGCACCTTCGCGGCAAGTTGGCGATCTTGTTGAACTTTGTCATCCTGGCATTGCTCCTGATATTTTCCGTGACCAGCGTGATATTCCCACCGACGCGATCTTTCTGACTTGAATCGCGAATACGGTGCGACTCACTTCCGACGTTATCCAAACAAGGAGTTCTCACATGCGACAACTACACTCTCCAATTGCTGCGATCCTCGTTGCATTCGCGACAACCAATTTGTTGTCGGCGGAGTTGCCGCTCGTTACGGAGGTTGAGCATCAGCCGCTGGTGGCGGCGACGGAGCGGTTGCTTGAAGCGTTGGAGTTTGTCGGTGCTCCGTTGCCGGCGGAGGATACGAAGGCGTTGCAGGGGGCGTTGAAGGAGACCGATGCCAAGGTCGCGAATCGGACCATTCAACGGGTGCT
>CAZILR010001177.1:0-1761 GCA_964539995.1 uncultured Planctomyces sp. | reverse complement strand
CGCCGAATTGCTGTGAGCGCACGGTCGCCGATGGCATTTTGTAGGATGGCCGCCCTCGGCCGACCTGCGGTTTGCGGCCCTGCGTTCACAGACACGGACGGCCGCGGGCGGCCATCCTCCGGTCACTTTGACGGACTTTGCCCTGCGATCTCGTCCTCGGACAATGCTCGTCCCCAAATCCGAACGTCGCGAAGGCGGCCGTTGAAGGTGTCCGTCGGCCCGAAGCCGATCCGCAGCGGTGCGTCGGTCGAGAGATCGAATTGCGACGGATCGAACGCCGCCGACTTCGCAACGGCTTTTCCGTCCACGAACAGCTTCAGTTCGCGGCCTGCCCGCTGAGCCGCGACGTAATGCCAGCCGGCCGACAGCGAACGGTCATGCGTCACGTTCACACCGGCCGCAATCGAGAGCACGCGGCCGCTCGGCAGAGTGCCGACGAACAGCCGACCTTGGTACTCGGCCATCGTCCACGCTCGGCGATACATCACGTCGGGAGTCAGATCGACTCGGCCGACGCTCGACCAACGATCTTTGCCGTCGAAACGAAAGACCTCGGCCAAAGGCAGCGAGCCGGCGAACAACCCGCCGTTGTGGACCAACATGCCCATCACTTCCAGTTCCTCGCCGAGCCGGCCGCAATCGACCCACTGGTTGTCGCCGTCGTAGCGAAACACTTTGCCGGTGCGCCAAGTGCCGACGTACATCCGGCCGTTGTGAATCGCGAACGAATACGTCTGCGTGTTCGTCGCTTCGCCAACTTGGCCACAGTCGGTCCATGTCTCGCCGTCGTAGCGGTAGATGTGAGCCTCGTCGTAGCTCGACGCGAAAAGTCGGCCGTTGTGAACGCACATGGCTTCGACACGCTTGCCGTTCGGCAGCGGCAGCGTCGTCCATTTCTGGTCTCCCTCATACCGAAAGAATCCGGCCGGCTTGTACAACGAGCCGGCATGCAGCTTACCTCGGAAGACCGCGAAGCCACCGATCCCTTCCGTCTCCGGCAGTTGCCCGCAGTCGATCCATTTTCCATCGCCGTCGTACCGAAAGATTTTGCCACCGAGGTTCGGGTTCTCGGACTCCTTCAACGCAGAACCACCGAGACGATATTTCGACACACCCGCATAAAGTTTGCCGTCCACTTCCGCGAACGCCGAGACCGCGTTGCACGAAGCCGGAGTGCCACAGTCGATCCACTTCTGTCCGCCGCCGAAACGATAGACGTGTCCGGCCTGATCCTTGCCCGCCTCGCAAGTGCCGGCGAAGAGTTGACCGTCGAAGACCGCCAGCGCTTTGACGAACATCCCGTTGCCCACCTGACCGTGATCGGTCCACTTCGGTTCGAGCCGATCTTGATCGATGCCGAAATGCAGAGTCCGCGTGTTGGCCTGACAAGCCGTGGCCGCATGCGATTTCAAACTCAGATTCCAGCCGCGTCGTTTGTCCGCATCGAACTGACTGAGCAAGTCGCCGGGCACGTCATCGAGTTGCCCTTCCGTGTGCATCCACAGCGAGACGGTGAAGTCCTTCATTCCGAGTTTGAACGCCGGATTGACTGGTACTTCCAGCCAATCATCCTTGCCGTCGAGTTTCACGCCCTCCGTCGGCGAGAGCGTCAAATCGCCGCCGTGAGGTTGAGCAATGATTCCGCGCGGGCCGAGGTCGCGAAAGTCGCTTCGCAACGGCCAGTGTGCGATCAGTCCGTCGTCGGCTTGGCACAGCGAACACAAGGCGATGACCAACAACACGGCGCGAATCGACAACGAC
>CAZILR010001176.1:0-1762 GCA_964539995.1 uncultured Planctomyces sp. | reverse complement strand
TGCCGGTACATCCCCTCGGCGTTCATGTTGCAGGTTTCGCGATACGGGATGCGCGGCATGGCAGTGTTGACGTCGACTTTGTCCCGCTTGTGGAGTCGATGCACGATCGCTTGCAGGTGCAATTCGCTCATCCCTTGGATGACCATCTCGTGCGTCTGAGCTTCGCGCGTGACGTGGAAGGTTTGGTCTTCTTCTTCGATCTTGTGCAGAGCCACGGAGATTTTCTGCTGATCGGCGGCGGTCTTCGGCGTGACGGCAAGACCCACCATCGGACGCGGGAAATGAATCGGAGGGAAATCCACATGAACTCCCTGAGCCGACACCGTGTCGCCAACTGACAAGTCTTCCACCTTCGCGACGGCGATGATGTCGCCGGAAGTGGCGTAATCGACCGGCTCGGTCTTCGAGCCTTGCACCTCCAGAATGTTGCTGAGTTTGATGGACTTGTTGTTGCGGTGATCCTGAACCGTCGTGTCCTTGGCAACGTGCCCGGAGAAGACGCGGAGGTAGGCCATCTTGCCGACGAACGAGTCGATGCGGACCTTGAAGACTTGCGCGACAAACGGCTCGTCGGGCGACGGGTTGATGATGATGTCCTTGCCTCCTTCACCCGTCGCGTGGTGATCTTCGTCCAGCGGCGTCGGAGCGTAATCGGCCAGCGCGTCGCCGAGTTCCTGCACTCCAACGCCAGTCTTGGCCGAAGTGAACATGATCGGAATCAGCGTGCCGTGTCCGATCGCTTTGCCGATGAGATGGATGATTTCATCCTCGGAGACATCCTCGCCGCCGAGGAAGCGTTCCATCAACGACTCGTCCGCTTCGACGATCGCGTCCATCAACGCCTGATGGTAGTCCTTGGGATTGAGCGGCAGCCCGGCCGGGACATCGCCTTTGATTTGCAGCGCGCTGTGGACCGCGGTGAACTTCGCACCGGTTCCGTTCGGGACGTTGATCGGAACGCACGAGGTGCCCCAGTGATCGCGGATGCTCGCCACCAGCTTGGGGATATCGACGTTGTCGCCGTCCACGCGGTTGACCACGATCATTCGCGCGAGATGTTCGTCGGTCGCCAGTTGGAAACAGCGGCGGGCATTCACTTCCAATCCGGCATTCGCATTCAGCACAACGACGGCGGTCTCGACGGCTCGCAATGCGCCGCAGACTTGGCCGATGAAATCGGGGTAGCCGGGGCAGTCGATCAGGTTGACGCGATGGTCGGCATGTTCGTAGCGACAGACGTGCGAGAAGAGCGACTGTTTCTTTTCTTTCTCGTCGTCATCGGTGTCGAGCAGGCTGGTGCCGTCATCGACCGAACCGGCTCGCGTGCCGACTCCGGCTTTGAACAGCAGCAAATCGGCCAGCGTGGTTTTTCCCGAATGCCCGTGCCCGACGAAAGCGACGTTCCTGATCTCATCGACCTTGTGCTTCGACATTCTCGGCTCCCTCACTCAGTGATGTGCGTCACGGAGCCGACCGATCGAGCGCGAAATCAGGCGATCTAAAGACTGCCTCGTTCGCGAAAGAAGTGCATCGCACGACCGGCCAGCCAAACCTCCGCCTCCGACGGGCGGAACGAGGCGACATGGTATCCGGCCAAACGGGAGTGGCAACAATGGTGGCTGACGTGAATGCGAGTCACATCCACCACAAAACGAAAAACCCTCGGAGGGGTCACCTCCGAGGGTTTCAGTGGGTCCGATTCAGCGGTCGTTTCTTTGTTTCGAGCGGTCAGTCGTCGATGGACGATTCCGAATCGTCGTCG
>CAZILR010001175.1:0-1764 GCA_964539995.1 uncultured Planctomyces sp. | reverse complement strand
AATTGAGAATCGAACTCTTGCCGACATTCGGCCGGCCAATGATGGCCACTTGAGGGACTGGCATGGATGAGAGTCACAAAAAACGAGGCACGGACATTGGGGAGTGTGGCAACGCATCCTGCGAACGTAGCCGCCTCGCTCCCGCGAGGCGGAGCAACGGCACGAGTCGATGTCTGAATTCGGAGGTCGTTGCCGGTAGCTCTGCCTCGCGCGAGCGAGACCGCTACGTTCGCGTGATCGCCGCGATGATTCGTCGCCGCACGCTGTTGGAGGGCGGAGTCTATCGGCTGGGCGGACGGCTGACGACGCTGTAGCCTACGAGAATGTCCGCGAAATCGGCCCAACTGTTGGAAGAACTACGTCGCTGGTGCCCCCACGTTGTCGCATCCGACGCGGCTCCCGCTCGTCTGACGTTGGCCGACGCGGAGGCGTATTGCCGACAGTTGGCGACGTCACACTACGAAAATTTTCCGCTGATCGCTCGCCTGTTGCCGCGCGAGCTGCGGCAACCGTTCTTCAATGTTTACGCCTATTGCCGCTGGTCCGATGACTTGGGGGACGAGCTGGGGGATCCGGAACTCTCGACTCGGTTGCTGGGTTGGTGGCGCGGTGAGTTGGCTCGATGTTGGATCGGCGAGGAGATGACGCATCCCGTGTTCGTCGCGCTGCAGCGGACGGCCAAGGAGTTTGATCTGTCTCGTGAGCCGTTCGACGATCTGCTGACGGCGTTCGAGCAAGATCAGCGAGTGACCTCATACCAGACGTTCGACGAATTGCTCGGCTATTGCCGGAACAGCGCGAATCCGGTCGGCCGAATCGTGCTGCGGCTGTGTCGCTGCGACGACGAACGATCGGTCGCACTGTCGGATTCCGTTTGCACTGGATTGCAGTTGGCGAACTTCTGGCAGGATGTCGCTCGCGATGCGGACATCGGTCGAACATACCTGCCGCTGGAAGACTGCGAGCGGTTCGGGTACTCGCGACAGGAGGTGGTGAATCGAGTGACGAACGAGGCGTTTGTCGAACTGATGCGATTCGAGGTCGAGCGTGCTCGCGAGCACTTGCTGGCGGTGGGCGAATTGGCCCCTCGATTGCGAGGGCGGCTGCAAGTGGTCATCGAGCTGTTCGGCGAGGGGGGATTGAAGATTTGCGATCGTGTGGCAGCGATCGGCTATCGAGTTTGGGAGCAACGCCCCGTCGTGACAAAGTGGGATGCGGCGGGCTTGTTGCTGAAGTGCCTCGGCCGAGCAATCGGGCGGAAGGTGGCGGCATGAGTCGCACGTTGCTCGATGACTGCTACGACCACTGCATCCGGCTGACGAAACGGACTGCTGGGAATTTTTATTATTCGTTCTGCGGCCTGCCGGCACCGCAGTTCCGCGCGATGTGCGCGTTGTACGCCTTCATGCGCGTGACCGACGATTTGGGGGACGATGCGACCCGCGCGCCGACACAGCGACTCGCGGATTTGGACAACTGGCAACAAGCTCTGACAGCGGCGTTGCGACCCGATTGGTCGGTCGCAGAAATGACCGGCTGGTCGGAGCCGGCTCGCGCGGTCTTGCCAGCTATGTCCGATGTGACCAAGCGATTCGCGATTCCTCACGAGCACCTGTTCGCCGTCGTGCGCGGAGTGCGGTCGGATTTGGAATTTGAACTCGATGGATTTCACGCGAGCCGGGCGGGGGGGCCCCCCCGCCCAGCCAAAATAGAGGGACACCCGGGGGGGGGGCCCCCCCGCGCGCCGGTAAGAGGGGTGGGCGA
>CAZILR010001174.1:0-1766 GCA_964539995.1 uncultured Planctomyces sp. | reverse complement strand
AGATCGGCCTCGTCGGTTGCGGCGGTCGCGGTTCGGGAGCGGCTCGCGAGGCGTTGTCGGCGGACCCGAACGTCGAACTGGTCGCGATGGGAGATGCCTTCGGCGAGAACCTCAACAGCAGTCTGCGCAACTTATCGGCGGTGGACACGATCAAGTCGAAAATCAAGGTCGATGACGATCACAAGTTCGTCGGCCTCGATGCCTACAAGAAGGTCATCGACTCGTGCGACGTCGCGCTGTTGTGCAGCCCGCCGGGTTTCCGGCCGGTCCACTTCAAATACGCGGTCGAGCAAGGCAAGCACATCTTCACCGAAAAGCCGATGGCGACCGATGCTCCGGGCGTGCGTTCGATCATGGAGTCAGTCGAAATCGCCAAGCAGAAAAAGCTCGGCATCTGTGCCGGCTTCTGCTGGCGGTACGACAACGCCAAGCGAGCCTTCTTTGAACAAATTCACGGCGGAGCGATCGGCGACGTGAAAGCCGCGTTCGGCACCTACCTCACCAGTCCGGTCAAGCCGATGCCCCCCGCGAACACGCGGCCGGAGGGGATCAGCAATTTAGAGTGGATGGTCCGCAACTGGTACAACTTCACCTGGCTGTCGGGCGATGGGCTTGTCGAGCAAGCCGTTCACACGGTCGATTGGCTGGCGTGGTGCTTCCAGGATCAGCCTCCGGTCAGTTGCACCGCCGTCGGCGGCCGGCAGATTCCGCAAGAGGGCGGCAATATCTTCGATCACATCGAAGTAAATTTCGTCTGGGCCAACGACGCCCGCGCGTTTCTGGCTCAACGACAGACGCCCGGCTGCCACAACGAAAACAACTTGTACGTCCTCGGCTCGAAGGGGAGCGGTCAACTCGGCCCGCGCGGCACCGTCGTCAACGGCGAGTCCGAATGGAAGTACCGCGGCCCCGGCAACAACATGTACCAGACCGAGCACGACGAGTTCTTCAAGTCGATCCGCGACGGCCAGCCGATCAACAATGGCGACCGCATGGCCAAGAGTACGCTCATGGGCATCATGGCTCGCACCGCCGCCTACACCGGCAAGCAGATCACCTGGGAGATGATGCTCAACTCGCAAGAGGCCATCGTCCCGACGGCGTTCCCAGACGGCTGGAAGACGCAAGTCGAACTCCCCAAGATGGCGATGCCGGGCATCACACAATTCGTGTGACAAGAGCTTCGCCGAGAGGTTCCGCAATGTGCCGCTCAACCTCTTGAGTCACAGTGGCCCGCTCCACTAGACTCCCCGCCCGCTTGCGGTACCCGATAGTGTAACGGTAGCACAACAGATTTTGGTTCTGTTTGTCCAGGTTCGAATCCTGGTCGGGTAACTCGCAATCGCGTCTCGTCAAAAAGTAGAAAAGCCCCGGAAAGTCTGGGGCTTTTTGCATTTCAGGTGACAACAACGCTCGCGATGGCGGAGTCCTGCTGGAGCTGGTTTTTCACCCGGTCGTTCGCATGCCTGCTGCGACTCCTTGAACGGAGAGGCGCAGCAGATCGCGGAGTCGTTGGTGTTCTTCGTCGTCGGCCGCTCCGTTGAGTTGGCGACGGCGGCGGAGGAGTTCGACCTGGATCAAATTCAGCGGATCGACGTAGGGATTGCGGACTTCGATCGAGCCTTGGAACCAAGGAGTCGTTGCCAGCAATTCTGATCCACCGACGATGTCGAGAATCGCTTGCCGTGAGCGGTCGCGCTCGCTGGCGATAAGTCTCCAAATCTCGCGGCGTTGTTCGGCGTTGGTGCAAAGCTCCGAGTAGCACT
>CAZILR010001173.1:0-1767 GCA_964539995.1 uncultured Planctomyces sp. | reverse complement strand
AGTCCTGAAGCTGAGGCACTACGGCCAGCAGCCGCTGCGGTCCGGCGACTCCAACGTCCTCGATCCGTTCCACCGCGCAGCCCATCCACCGCAGCGTTTCGAGCGCTTCCTCGGCGACAGGTCGATCCGTTGTGCCCGCCGTCACGACCGCCACCTTGCCGACCGGCGGATGCTCGCCGGGCAATGGAACTCGAATCGTGCGAGCCACCAGGTTGAGCATCGCCTGCGGGAAGCGTCGTTGAATCGCCGCCGATTGCTCGGCGGTGGCACGGGTCGCAAAGGCGTCCTGCCCAGCGGCGACGAGTGCCTCGAAGATCTGCTCGACGGTATCAACCGTTTTGCCTTCGCAGTACACGACCTCTGGAAAACCGCAGCGACGTTGGCGATCCAAATCGACTCGTGCAGAGTCCGTGATGGCGGTAGCGGGCAAGGTCACGATGGGGCGGCCTGTTAAATGACGTTGAAAATCAGGACCGCAGTCTATCGAGCGGCTGCGGCTCATGCAGCCGCGCAGCACAGATCGGCTTGCTCGTGCCACTCGTGTGCGATGTTCCGCATCAGTAAGGCGCAGTCGAACTCAATCGAGCCTTTCGGAAACAGCGATTCGTTCTCGAAGAAATTGGAGCAGACCTCTTCGACACTCAAAGGATCGACGTGCCAGTGGTTGCAGCGTAGTTCGAGTCCTTGAAACCGTGATGCCACCGGCGTCGCCGAATAGCCCATTGCCCCCGCCTCGAAGAATGCGGACGCCTCGGCGAGCGACGAGAAGATCGACGTTGGTGACCATTTTGTGGTGAGCTGTCCGTGGACGGACAGATTGGTTTCGTTGTCGTCGCTCCGCATCGACACGGCCAGATCCTCGGCCGATTCACGAACGTCGAAGGTCGCGTGGTGGTGAAATCCGGGAAACAGCCGACCGCCAGCCAACGTGTTGAGCCACGAGTTCGTGTCACGGCGACGGACGTAAACCCCTCCGCGAGTCGTTCCATTCTCGTCCCATTCCACGGCGGTTCGATGCGCGGCGTTCTCGGACGACACACCCAACCACGACGGCAGGAATGTCGGACGCAGGTGCTTCAGTCGGATTAAGCAAATCCCCACCAGCCCGAAGCCTCGGAACAATTTCGGCCGAAATGGGGACGGCAACAGCGGAGCCAGTACCGCCGGATCAACTCGATAATTGACCAGAATCCGGCGGTCGATGACGCCACGCATGACAGGCAGTCGCATGATCGGCCTCGTGTTGGAATCTGACGGCAGAACAGGAACCGAGATTTGTTGGAGATCGTAACCGATTGGTCTACGATCCGTGTCCACTCCCAGAGGAAAACCATGCCGCCCGAACGATTCCTGGCTCGACAAGAAAAACTGCGGTCGCTGATCCGTGAGGCCGGCGTCGATGCACTGCTGGTGACCGGAGTGTCGAACGTCAGCTATCTCACGGGCTTCTCCGGAGACAGCAGCGCGTTGTTGATCGGGCCGAGCGTGCGGGTATTGATCTCCGACAGCCGTTACCAGACGCAAATCGCCGAAGAGTGCCCCGGTCTGGAAGCGGACATTCGGACTCAGAAGACGAAGCAGCCGGACCAAATCGCCAGCGTCGTCGCGCGAGCCAGGCCGGCGAAACTGGCCCTCGAATCGCACATCGTCACCGCCGACGAGTTTGCCCGGCTGAGCGACGTGATCGGCAAGACCGACTCCGGCAAGTCGATCGAGATCAAGCCGTTGGCCAGTGCCGTCGAGAAACTGCGGCAAGTCAAAGACGAC
>CAZILR010001172.1:0-1771 GCA_964539995.1 uncultured Planctomyces sp. | reverse complement strand
CGCCTCGGCGGTGTTGATTTCTGCCGCCAGGCGCGAAATCGCCAGCGTTGCCAGACGTAGTCCAGTGCGCCATAAGCCAGCAGTGCAACGGTCGTGTGAGAGACGAGTTGCACGGCGGAGGATCCGAATGTCGTGAGTTGGGCCGTGAAGTCTAAGGACTGACTCGCTGGCGCGAACCGCAAGAGCGGCAAAACGACGAAGCCAATCGCGCCGACGACGACGATCAACTTCAAGGTCAACTTCAAGGCGCGGCCCATCGTCGCCAAAGATGCCAAGCGTTGGAGTCCCGTGATCGGCGACAATCGAGACAACTGCGGGGCCGCATTCTCCCAACGCCAATACCAGCCGATCTGCGAAAAGTGAATCACCAACAGCACGCCGGTCACGGTCAGCAGTGACCAGCTCGCGGACGCGATGAACTGCCAAGCCAAGTCTCGAAGTTGAATGAGCGCGGTCGATGGCTGAAATGTCCTTGAGCCAGCATTTTCCAACGTGGCTCGAAGTGAGGAACTCGCGGTGGCTGCGAACTTCGCGAACCAACAGGCGAGCACGATCCAGATCGCGAGTAGACGTGCCGCAGTGAGCAGCTCGACGCTGTACGCGACCAAGCCGCGCTCGCGAGCTTGTCGGCGATGACGCTCGGTCGGGCGTTCGGTGCGGGCCTCAGAGTTCTCGTCGAGCAGTGCCATGGAACAGACTCAGAAAGATTCAACGTGAAGAGTTCGAGTTGTCGGCCAGGACCGCGATGCCGTCACGGACACCGTCAGAGATGGTCTGTTGGATTCCGGACAGACTGGCCGCGAGGACGAGAGCCGCCACGATCGGTCGTGTCGTGTTGCCGATGGTCGCCGAGGCTCCCGGCAGTCCCGCGGCACCGAGCAATCCGAAGCCCAGATTGACGAGCGTCAATGTTGCCAGCGCCGGTGCGATCAGCAGCAACGAGAGTTGGCAAGACTGTTGGACAAGCTGCGCCACGACGTCGGTTTCCCAGACTCCACTCGAAGAGCCGAGCGGCCAGGATCGAAAGCTGTCGGCCAGAATCTTCACGGCTTGCAGGTGTCCGTTGATGGGTGAGCAGAGCAGAAAACACGCAGCCCCCCAAAGCGTGAGCCAGCGTGCGATCGGCGAGCCGCCGAACGGATCATCGTCCTCGTCACCCGACAACGCATGCTGTTGGTCAAGCAATCGCCCCGCCAGCGGAATGGCCCAGAGAATCAGCAACGATCCGCAGCCCAACAGGAAGCCCAAGCCAAGCTCGGTTGCGGCAGCCGGAATGAAGCTCGTCAGATCGAGGCTTGGTCGGGGCATCGTGCCGACCAGCGGCGTCAGCAGCATCGAGAGCACGAGAGCCAGTCCGATGCGAGCTTGCCACGGCAGGATGGCTCGGCCGAGCAGCGGGCCGACCGCCAGCAGTCCGCCCACTCGCGCAAGCACCAAGCCGAAAGTCGCAAGCTGTCCCATCCACGGAGACAACAACAGGGCGAGATCAGCGAGAGTGAACTGCGGCATCGCTTCACCCACCATGCGCAATGGATTCGATCAACTGCCGTGCAAACTCCGTCAGCCGCGAGGCCATCCAGGGGAGCAACGCTGCCCCGGCGAACACGGCGGCGAACAACTTCGGCACAAAGCTCAGCGTTTGGTCGGACAATTGAGTCGCCGCTTGGAACACGCTGACCACCAAGCCAACCAACAGACACACGACGAGCAATGGACTGGCGATTTGCAGTGCCAGCCAGAGCGAGTTGCGGGTGAGTTCGGAGGCTTGGTC
>CAZILR010001171.1:0-1772 GCA_964539995.1 uncultured Planctomyces sp. | reverse complement strand
CGAATCGCTGCCTCAGATTTCCACGACGTCGGAACCGAACGAGACCCGGCAACGGATGGCGGCCGGGGCCGAGAATGTCTCACCGTCTGCCGTGGCAGTTCTGGTGGCAGTTCCGACTGACTTTTCGAGAGATTCACAGTCCACGGCTGTCACATTGAACGCAATTCCGAGCGTCGGCGAATCCGAGAACTCGCTCGACTGCAACGTCATGGCATCCAACGAAAAACGCTCGCTGCTAACGACTAGCAGCGAGCGTCTCACAAGCGAGGCCGGCGGGACTCGAACCCGTAACCTCCGGATCGACAGTCCGGCGCTCTAACCAATTGAGCTACGGCCCCTTGAATCGGAATTCTGGTGGGGCAAAGGCGGGCGGGATTCTAGTCCGCCCCCAAGTCGCGTCAATAGAGTCGGCAATTGAACTCACTGGCTTCAATCAAACTCTGACGACGACGCTACTTGCCGGCAGAGGAGTACTCTTGCAACGGTTCCCGCGACATCGCGACGGGCGTGCTGCATTGCAGGTTTTGAACTTCCGCAGCCAATTGTTGTACCGACGATTTGTCCGAATGAATCGCCAATTCAAACGACATCTGTCGGCTGGCTCCGGGGGCCAGTGTGTGCATCCGACCGTGAGCACGCTCGAAGCTCCGCAGGTTCGGGAAGTTCGTGCCGGGTTCGAGGCCAGTGACGTAGCCGTCCGCTTCGGCGGCGGTGTTTTTCCAGAGCGTGAACCAGGGGAGTTCGGTCAGCGAAATGCGAAGGCTCAGCGCCAGATCACCGGCCGCGTTTCTCAGCACCGCGAGGCCGCGTTGCTGAGCGTCGCCGATCAACCGGAAGAAGTACGCTTGCTCGGCGTAGCCGGCATCAGGAGCGGCGTACTGGTCGTAGGTGTCGATCCCTTCAGCCGCGCGAGCGTCGCGTGGGCTGATCTCACTGGCTGCGGCCAACAGTCGCGAGCCGGCTTCGAGGAACGGGCGGCCGATGTTCGTGTGGTACAGCATCTCGAACTCGGCCGGCTTCGCGGAGAGATTGCTCACTTCGTCGATGATCGTGAAACGATTTGAGCCGATCGTGGTTTCGATCGTGGAGGTCAGCCGCAAGCACGGGCCGAACATCGAGCACTCATCGACGATGCCAGTCACGGCAATGCGTCCCTGCTGATCAGGATCGACAGTCACTTCGACGCGATGAGCCGGCAGGTTGGCGATCTTGCCGTGCAGCGTCAGTTCGCCCAGGATCGGATGATCCTGGTGGTCGGCATCGCGGCCCGGCGGTCCCATGAATGAGAGGCCGCAGCGACAAATCAACTCGTTGAAGCCCGCTAGCCAGCCGAGTCCACCGCGCTCGGTTTGATTGACGAAGGCCGGATGCACCGGCATCTTCACCGGCGAGTCCCAGCCGATCGGAATGCCCTGAAAGTTCCCGCGCCACACGCCCATGCCACGAGTCGGCAGGACTTCCAATTTCAATGCGCCGTTGTCGATCTCGACAACATCCACACCATCGGACAGACCGCCGCGCAGACGTCGTTGACGCACGCTCCACTTCGTGGAACCGTTCAACGGCAGCGAGGCCCCGGACAGTTCAAAGTCGTCGTGCCAGATTTGTTGAGCAACGTCGGTGATGACGTGATGTGCGGCAGGCATGTGACTCTCCAGAAAAGTTTGCATTAGACATTAACCCGAAGCGCCAGTGAGGGCGAACGCTTCAGGCGGCGGTGAAATCAGAACGTTTTGGTACGTTCGCCCTCGCTGGCGCTTCGGGTTAGTGCG
>CAZILR010001170.1:0-1773 GCA_964539995.1 uncultured Planctomyces sp. | reverse complement strand
AGTTCAGCAAGCTCGCGAGGCCGCTCGGAAATCGACCTGCAAAAACAATCTCAAGCAGTACGGATTGGCATTGCACAACTACCACGACGCGACGCAGCGTCTCCCCGCAGGCTCGGCAAGCTTGGGGTGGTCGCAAGGCGGAGCGGGTATTTGGGACGATGGCCATAACGGCTTCAGTTGGCAGGTGCGAGTTTTGCCGTATATGGATGGCGATGGAATTTTCAAGAAATTGAATATGAGAATTTTGGCGAACGCGGGTTCCTTCGACCAAAACGTCGGTGCACCGGCTCCAGCCCCGGCCCAGCTTCTACGTTTGACAACGCGATCATATTTCACATGTCCATCGGACGGGACAGGAATGGACCCACTTTATGCCGGTTGGGCACAAGCCAATTACGTTGGCAGCATGGGATCACAACGCGTTCCTTCCGCGAACGGTGCCTGTAACTTCTGGCTGACACCCGGCACGCATTATGAGGGGCCAGGTGGCGATCAAGACCACGGCAATGACAACCGTCCCGAATATATTTCGGGCGTTTTCTCGCGAATGGGCTTGTGCATTGGCTTGAAAGAGATCGTGGATGGTCAGTCGAATGTGATTGCTATTGGTGAGTATCTGCCCGTCTGTGATTTGAGTCACGGCGCAGGAGCTTGGCACTACAACGGTCAAGCGAACCACGGAACAACGTCAACGCCAATCAACACGATGTGTACCTGCCGCTCTCCAACAGGCCAAAATCTGTTCAATCTTCCTTCGTTCTGTACGGCTCCTACCGATTGCCGAGACTGGAGCCAATGGAATATGTCCTGGGGCTTCCGATCTGCACATGCGGGAGGTGCCCATTTCTTGATGGTGGATGGCACCGTCCGAATGTTGAATTCAAACATTGACTACCAGACTTACCAAGCGCTGGGAGGACGTCGCGATCGGCGCACGCCCGGTCAGTTTTAGAAGACTCGCTTCCGAACAAACTACCTCTGTGACCTGCGGCCCAATTTCGTTTGGGTCGCAGGTTCATTGATTGGACACCAACGCGAAAGGAAGAGTGGATGCGCCGGACACTTTGTTTGACGGCTGTGTTGATGTCTGTGACTTTCTTCGCCGGCTGCGGTGGTGCGGACACTGGAGGTTACACGTTGGCTCCGGCTTCCGGCGTTGTGACTTATTTGGGATCTCCACTAGCGGGCGCGAGAGTCATCGCGGCTCCAGAAAAGGGGCCTGGTGCTTTGGGTGTGACTGATGCCGAAGGGAAATTCACTCTGGAGACTGGTCCGAACCGCGGCGCGGTTGTCGGGAAGATACGAGTCGCTGTGGTTTTACCCGAAGCCGATTCGGGCGCGGCAGCGGCAGACATCAACGATCCTCAAGCCGCTCAAAAAAAGATGATGGAGTTCGCGTCGTCGGGTTTCGACATGAAGACGAAGAAAGCGAAAAAGATCGAGACAAAATCTAAGATCCCGGCGAATTACAGTAAGGTGGAAACCAGCCTTCTGAACTACGAGATCAAACCTGGAAACAATGAGCTTGACGTGAAATTGAAGTAGCTAGCCCAGCGATTCATTCGTGAGAGCTGGAATTGTTCGTTCCCCACATTTCCTGAGATGAGAAGGGATCTGTCATGGTCTTGCCGAAGCGTCTCCGGTTTCGCGGCTTTACCTTGATTGAGTTGCTGGTCGTGATTGCGATCATTGCCGTCCTGATCGCCCTGCTGTTGCCAGCGGTTCAACAGGCCCGTGAGGCCGCTCGCAAGTCAACCTGCAAAAACAATCTCA
>CAZILR010001169.1:0-1775 GCA_964539995.1 uncultured Planctomyces sp. | reverse complement strand
GCGAAGCCGCCAAAATTTGCAAGGTGAGTCAGCAGACGATCATTCGCTGCTTTGACTCCGGGCAGTTGCGTGGTTTTCGCGTTCCCGGATCGCGGTTCCGCCGCATTCCACGGGACGTCCTGTATCGCTTCATGAAAGAGAACGGCATCCCGACCGATGCCCTCGAAAGCGGACGCCGCAAGGCTCTGATTGTCGATGACGACGAGGAACTCGTCGAACTGATCCGCGATGCGCTCGAAGCGGATGGCCGCTTCGAGATTCGCGTGGCCAACAACGGCTTCGACGCCGGCATGATGGTCCGCGAGTATCACCCGGACGTGATCGTTCTGGACGTCATGCTGCCGGACATCAACGGCAAGGAAGTCTGCCAACGAGTCCGCAGCGACAACGCGCTGGACGACGTGAAGATCATCTGCATTAGCGGCATGGTCGAACAGGACAAGATTGAAGACTTGAAAGCCAACGGTGCGAACGACTTCATGCAGAAACCGTTCGAGGTCGAGAACCTCATCGAACGCATCTGCCTGCTGTTGGACGTCGAGCCGGTCGCGGTGAAATAGATTTGATCCGCTGCGGCGGATGAAATTTGAGATGACCAACCCGGCTTCGATTTCGAGGCCGGGTTTTCTTTTTTTGGGAGTGCGGTGACTTGTCACCGCTTTGGATTTTTCTGAGGCGAGCCATCGTGTCCGAGTCCCACGACATCTCGACTTCGGACGCATTTCTGCGAGCGAAGTTGGAGGCTCTCGCCGAATTCGCGGCCGGTGCCGGACACGAGATCAACAATCCCGTCGCGACGATTGCCGGGCGAGCAGAGCTCCTCCTCAAAGGTGAAACTAACCCGGAACGGCGGCAAGCACTGCTGACCATCGGCGCTCAGGCGCTGCGCATTCGCGACATGATCGGCGACCTGATGCTGTTTGCCCGGCCGCCGAAGCCGGAGCCGAAGTCGCTCGACCTGGTCGAAGTTGTGGATGACGTGCTTCGGAAATTGGACGAGACTCTGCGGGCGAGATCGTTGAGCGTTGTGCGGCTAGGTGAGTCCTCGGTACCGATCGTTACCGACCCGGTGCAATTGCGAGTCGTCATCAGCAATCTGCTGCTCAACAGCATGAATGCGTCCGCCGTTGGTGGTTCGATCACCGTCGAGTGTTCAAGCCTAGAAGCCGATTCGGGGCGTTCGGCGGTATTTGTCGTGAAGGATCGCGGTGTTGGGTTGTCGTCCGTCGAACGAGAACATCTTTTCGATCCGTTCTTCTCTGGCCGACAAGCGGGACGAGGACTTGGCTTTGGTCTCTGCAAATGCTGGCGGATCGTTGAACAGCATGGTGGCAAAATCGACTGCAACTCGTCAGCGGACAACGGGACAATGTTTCGAGTCACCTGGCCAGCGGGTGGTTGAGTTGTCGGGTTGTGTCGATCAAGCGGCTCAGGCAAAACTCGCCGTGTGTGAGCGTCATGCGTGTTCGCCACGTTCCCACAGTCCCCAACGGCCTTGTGCCGGTGGCTCGTTGGTCTTTGCACGACACGACTGCCGATCAAACATTCGAGCAGTGCAAAGACCAACGAGCCACCAGGACAGCCCGGTGGGGTGATGACAAATTAAGGATCAGGACCGACACATGACCGCTCGACTTCAAGGCATCTTCACGCCGAATTTGGTTCCGCTCGATTGTCGAGGTGACATCAACGAGCCGGAACTGCGGCGATACATCGACTGGCTGATCGCCAAGGGGGTGCATGGCCTGTATCCAAATGGCTCGACCGGCGAGTTC
>CAZILR010001168.1:0-1776 GCA_964539995.1 uncultured Planctomyces sp. | reverse complement strand
AAGGCTACTCCGAGGATCCGGGTGCGTGGGCGCTCGAATGGAGCGAGTTTGAAACGAAGCTCAGCCGTTTCCAAATGCCGTTCTTCTTCTGCCCCGGCAATCACGACATCGCCAACCTGCCGATGAGCAAAGAGTGGTATCGCAAGTTCGGCCGTAGCTACTACGACTTCCGCTATCAGGACTGCCTGTTCGTGGTGCTCAACACCGAGGATGAGCCGAAGAAAGATCGTGAATACTTCTTCAAACCCGAACAGCGTGCGTGGCTGAAACAGGTGCTCGAAAATAACAAAGACGTCCGTTGGACGTTCGTGTTCATGCACAAGCCGGTCTGGTCGATCACGAAGCACAAAGACCCGGCAGACAACTCCACTTCGCTCGGCTGGGACGAAATCGAAGCCTCACTGCAAGGCCGCAAGCACACGGTCTTCTCCGGCCACAATCACGTCTATGCCAAGAGCGTTCGTAACGGCATGGACTACTACATCCTGGCGACAACAGGCGGAGCTTCGACTCTGACCGGCCTGAAGGACGGCAAGTTCGATCATTTCTGCTGGGTGACGATGAAGGATTCCGAGCCGGTCCTCGCCAACATTCTGCTCGACGGCGTCGAAGACAAGAACATCCGCACGGTCGCGCCGAACGGGCGGTAGCCAAAGTAGCCGTCATCGCTCCGCGTGACGAGCCTGCTGGGTTTGACTCACGCACAGTCCGATCGCAACCGCAAAGAGGCTCGTCACGCGGAGCGATGACGGCTACTTGGTTCGCCGATAAAACGGCAGCTTGACGATCGTGGCTCGTTCGCTTTGGCCGCGAATATCGACTTCGACGTTTGCGTCGAGGATCGCCGCCGCTCGTTCGATGTACGCCATCGCGATTGGTTTTTCGAGCGTTGGCGAGAACGTCCCTGACGTAACCTCGCCGATATCGACTTGGCCCGCGAGTACCTGTGCCCTTTCGCGAGCGATTCGGCGGCCCGCCAGCACAAGTCCGACTCGCTGCTTCGCCGGCGGCTGAGGCTTCGCGAGCAACGCAGCCTTACCGATGAAGTCTTTCACCTGCGGTTTCACAGCGAATGACAGCCCCGCCGAGATCGGGTCGATCGCTTCCGACAACTCATGACCGTACAGCGGCATCGCGGCTTCCAGTCGCAGCGTGTCGCGACATCCGAGTCCACACGGCAGCAGACCGGCCGAGGCTCCGCGCTCGATCAACGTCTCCCACAGCTTGTTCGCGTGATCGTTCGGCAGGATGACCTCGAAACCGTCCTCGCCCGTGTAGCCGGTGCGGCTGAGGACTCCGCGCTGACCGAGCACCTCCGCCTCGCAACCGAAGTAGTATTTCAAACCGGCGATGTCTGCACCGACCAACGGTGCGAGCAATTCGACGGACCTCGGACCTTGCAGGGCGAGCATCGACCACTCGGCCGACATGTCTTCGACCTTCACGTCGAAGCCGTCGCGATGCCGCTCGATCCAATCGACGATCTTCAGCCGGTTCGAGGCATTCACGACCAGCAGATGCCAGCCGTCAAACTTCGTGACCAGCACATCGTCGAGCACACCGCCCGCTTCATTGCAGACGAGTGAATATCGCACCTGCCCCGGCTTGAGCGACGCGACATCGTTCGTCAGCAGGTGATCGAGAAATCTCTCGCGATCCGGTCCGCTGAATCGCAGCCGGCCCATGTGCGCAATGTCGAACAAGCCCGCTGCGCGACGAACCGCGTGATGCTCTTCGGTGATCGACATGTACTGCACCGGCATGTGCCTGCCACCA
>CAZILR010001167.1:0-1776 GCA_964539995.1 uncultured Planctomyces sp. | reverse complement strand
TAGCCCCACCGGGCTTGTCCCGGTGGCTCGCGGGTCTCTGCACTACTGACTTCGACGAAGGCCAAGTAGTGCAGAATCCCGCGAGCCACCGACGCAAGGTCGGTGGGGTGAGAAGGATTACGCCATGACACTCTCTCGACGCGGTTTTCTGAACTCAGCGGCGCTGGGCGCGGCGGGGACGTTCGCGGCCGACATGACTCGGCTGGATGGTCTGCGGCACACGACGTGGGCCGATGAGGTCAAGAAGCAGGGCAAGCGCGTCATCCTGCTCTGGCTGGCGGGTGGCGCGAGTCAGTTGGAGACCTTCGATCCGAAGCCGGGCCGTCCGACCGGTGGACCGTATCGAGCGATCCCGACATCGGCGACCGGAGTTCACATCAGCGAGTTGCTGCCGAAGATGGCGGCGCGGATTCAACAGACGACGGCAATCGTACGGTCGCTCAATACGAAGAATGCCGATCACGGCGGCGGGGCGGTCATCATGGAAACTGGCCGCATCAAAGATCCCGGCATCGAGTACCCCGATCTCGGAGCGATCTGCGCGAAGGAACTCGGCAGGCTCGACAGCGCGGTCCCCGATTATGTGTCGATGTACACGTCTACCGAAGGTCGCCGCAAAGGGGGCAGTGGATTCCTCGGTTCGCGATACGCTCCGATGTTCCTATCCGAGTCGATGCAGCCAGAGAACATCCGCAAGCTGGAGTCGATCAGCGACGTTGACCATCAAGATCGGCTGGCGTTGCGCGACCTGCTCGCGAAGAAGTTCACTCAGAACCGGCACAGCGATTCGCTTGGCAGCCACACGCAGGCGTATCAGCGAGTGCGCGGGTTGATGGCCAGCGAAAAATTGTTCGACATCGAACAAGAGTCCGCCGAGATGCGAGCCAAATACGGGCCGACGCAGTTCGGTCAGCAGTGCTTGATCGCTCGGCGATTGGTCGAAGCGGGCGTGCCGTTCGTGAAGGTCGCTCGCGCGTGGTGGGACAGTCACGGCGAAAACTTCGAGACACACCGTGAACTCTGCGCGGACCTCGATCATTCGATGTCGGTGCTGTTGGACGATTTGAAGGATCGTGGCTTGCTCGAACACACGCTCGTCTTGACGTTCGGTGAATTCGGCCGCACACCGGGCATCAACGCGAGCCTCGGCCGCGATCACTTCGCGGCCGCGTGGAGCGCGACGCTTTCCGGCTGCGGCGTACGAGGCGGAGCCTGCTTCGGCAAGACCGACGAAGACGGCCATAAGGTCGCCGATGGTGAAGTCGGAGCCGGCGATTTGTTCGCGACGATTCTGACTGCCCTTGGAATTGATCCGCTGAAGGAATACCACGTCGGTGCTCGGCCGATCCCGCTGTCTGATTTTGGCTCCAAGCCGATCCAGGAAATCTTAGCCTGACACTTTTCTGTAGCCATCTCGCTCCTGCGTGATGAGCCTTCCAAAATTTGACGTTAAATCGAAAAATCGGCCGCTGGATTCCGAAGGCTCGTCACGCGGAGCGATGACGGCTACGTTGAAAGGGCAACCTCATGGCCTCTGATCCAACCAAGTTGCAGAAGACGAAAGACATCGGCCTGAACAGCATCGCGATGTGCGTCGCTCGCGTGCCGAATTCCGGGCGGCTGATCTTCGGCAGCTCGGACTTCAAGCTGCACGAGATCGACGTCTTCGCCGAGAAGCCGCAGCCGATCGCGTTCGGTGGTGAAGGTCATCAGAGCTACGTCACCGGCGTTGTACTGACCGCTCCGAACATCGCGGTCTCCGGCAGCTACGACGGC
>CAZILR010001166.1:0-1781 GCA_964539995.1 uncultured Planctomyces sp. | reverse complement strand
CGCCGAACGCGACGCGCAATTGGCGATTGAGCGCGGCGAAGACGCCCGTCTCCCGCAGACGGAAGCGGCCGAATAAAACGACCGATAAGAGTCGGGGAAGAACGTCCATAAGCAAAACGGCCCGGGAGTGATCCCGGGCCGTTTCAATTCTATGAGGACGACCTGCGCCTCATGAGCAAACGATCGCTGCCTGGGAATTCCGGTGCCCATCCGCCCTGCGGCGTGCGCCGCATCATCGAGGCCTCGGCGGTGTCAGCGCCGGTTGACCGGATGATGTGCCGGAATGTCGCTTGGCGCCCATCGGCGTACGTCAGCGTAACGTCGCGCACGATGGCGCCGTTCTCGCCCACGGAAACTTCACCGCGTTCCTGCGCGAGCGAATTGGGCTCTATCGCGAACAGGAAGTCGAGCCGCCGCGTGGCGGCGTTCCACATCATAGGCCCTTCGAAGTGCAGGTGTTCGCCGTTGGACTGAACAAGCGCGACGCTCTGCCAGATGTACGCGCGGCGCGGGCCCCAGCTGAAGCGATCGATGAAAGAAACTGCGCCGCCTGCTGGCCCTGCGTCCCATTCGCCGATGAGGAATTCGTAGGGCGCATACGCCGGCGGTGTTTCGGTGCCTGCCTCCTGCGCGAGCGCAGAAGGGGTAGCGAACAGCAACGCCGCCGAGATGAGAAATGAGCGCAACATGAGCCTCTCCTTCGTTTAGAATTGCGGCGCGGGCGGTCCGCCGGGCGGTTGCTGATCTTGCGGCGGACGCTGCGGGCCGGAGCCAAATTGGTAGGTTAGGCCAAAGCGCACACGCACGCCGGGGCTCGCCAACTCCGTGCGCTCGAAATATGCGCCGGTGGTGATCTGCGAGATATTGCTCTGGGAGCTGAAGAGATCTTGCGCCATCAGCGAGCCGTAGAGCCGGTCGGTCAGTTTGCGCCGCCAGGTGAAGTTGGCGACGACGAATTCGTCTATATCACTTTGCAGCGTGTGCCGCGGGCCTTGGAAGCGCACTTCAAACTGCAGCTGATCGGCGCCGATCGCATTTTGATCGACGTCGCGGTAATCCAGCGAAGCGGAGCCATCATATTCGAATTCGCTGCGCCGCGTTGTGACGCCGCCGCTCAAGACATCGAACTCGCGTTGCATGAGGTTGATGTTTGCGGAGTAGCGCCAGTTTTCGTTGATCGGCCCGCGCACGATCGTTTGCAGGCCGCGCTGCTCGCTTGTGCCGGCGTTCACGGTCGTTGTCAGGATCGTGCCGTCGATCAGCGTCTCGGTGAACGGCGAAAAAACGTCTTCGCTGATGCGGTCGTAGAAAGTGAGGCTGAACGTCCTCGGGCCGTTTTGATAAGTGAAATTGGCCTCGTACGCATCCGTTAGAGATGGCTCTAGGTCGGGGTTGCCGCCGATTGCGCGGTCTATGTCGATATAGCGCAGGCTGGGGTCGAGCTGATTAAAACCAGGGCGCTGGATGCGACTCGTGTAGCTCAGATCGAGGTTGATGTTGCCAGCGAGCTCTCGTCGAATGTGAATGCTCGGGAAAACACGCGGATCGACATCGTCATCTTCAAGTCCGCCTGCGGCGATTTCACGGCGATAATTCTCGATACGCACGCCCGGCT
The DNA here is from genome assembly GCA_964539995.1 of uncultured Planctomyces sp. Lineage (GTDB taxonomy): Bacteria > Planctomycetota > Planctomycetia > Planctomycetales > Planctomycetaceae > SXKJ01. The sequence goes on along the minus strand of CAZILR010001166.1, from coordinate 166 downwards.
GCCAGGTCCAGTCACCGGTTGCGAACTGGAAGGTGCCGTAGGCCGCAAGGGTCTGTTGTTGGCCCTCAAGTAAAGAGGCGTAATCTGGCGGGACCGAAGGTCCGGCCAATGTCGTGCGCGAGCTTTGAATTTCCTGATCTGAGGTCTCCAACGCGAGACCCACGCT
>CAZILR010001165.1:0-1784 GCA_964539995.1 uncultured Planctomyces sp. | reverse complement strand
TACGCGAACGACTTGTCGGCCCAGGACATGGAAAGACGCGCCCTATCGATCCAGGAGACCTTTGAGGACTTTCCGTGGTTCCGCGGGATGGAAGCTTTCTGGCGCGTTCTTCTGGGGAGCAAAGACGGCCGGCCGGTCCTGATCGACAAATTCCTCGAAGACGCCACGGAAGTCGATGTCGATGCCCTCTCCGATTGGAACGACGTGATCGTCGGCGGCATCATGGAACACGTCGAAGAAGCAGGCGTGCATTCGGGCGACTCGGCCTGCGCGCTGCCGCCGAATTCTCTGCCGAACACGGTCATCGAGGAAATCCGCGAAGCGACTCACAAGCTCGCGCGAGCGCTGCAGGTTCGCGGGCTGATGAATATCCAGTTCGCCGTCAAAGAAGAGGACGGCCACCACACGGTCTACGTCCTCGAAGTGAATCCGCGAGCCAGCCGCACATCACCGTTCGTCAGCAAAGCGACCGGACGACCGCTGGCCAAGATCGCCGCGAAGGTTATGGCGGGTGTCAGCCTTCGTGAGCAAGGTGTCACCGAAGAAATCTGGCCGACGCACACGGCGGTCAAAGAAAGCGTCTTTCCGTTCAATCGTTTCCAAGGCGTGGACATCATCCTCGGCCCAGAGATGCGCAGCACCGGCGAAGTCATGGGTGTCGATCAGGAATTCCCGATCGCCTTCGCGAAGAGCCAAATCGGCGCGGGAGCCAAGCTCCCGAAAACCGGCACGGTGTTCATCAGCATGGCCGGACGCCACAAGCAACTGATGATCGAACCGATTCGCCGCCTGCAACAGCTCGGCTTCAAGATTCTCGCGACGAGCGGCACCGCGCGCATCCTCGCTGAAGCTGGCTTGCCCGTGACAACCGTCAAAAAACTGCAAGATGGTCGTCCGAACTTGCTCGACTTCATGGCCAACGACGACGTGCAACTGATCTTCAACACGCCCTCCGGCAAGGGTGCTCGTACCGACGAGGGCAAGATTCGGGCGGCGGCCGTGATGCACGGAATCTCGTGCGTCACCACCGTTCCCGGCTGTCTCGCGGTCGTGCAAGCCATCGAGGCGCTCGCTCAGAACCCGACAGTCCAAGTGCGATCTCTGCAAGAGTGGTTGACGCCTGCGGAACCGCCATTGGTCCCGGCGAAGACGTAATCAGGAACATCAGCACGACGCGTCAGCGAGTGGTTCTCTTCGATGCCGTTGATCACTCGCTGGCGCGTCGTGCTGGTCTCTGAAGTCGGACACCTATGCCACTCGACCACTTCCAACGGTTGCTGCGCTGCCTGGAACTCGAAGCGGAGGCGGAAGCGGCGGAGATCGTCAAACGGTCTCAGCGTGCGAGTGGTGAGACTGCTGAGCGATCCGGTGTCTGCTTGGTCGGGTTGACGATTCGCGAAGAGGAGTCGGGATTTGGCGGACGGGCAGTGGTCACGCTCGGCAAGCGCGACCGGCGGATCGAGTTACCGTGGACGAAGTTGAACTCCGGCAGCCCAATCGTGCTCTCGGAAGAGCAGGCCGCCGAGAGCGGCGTGTGGCGCGGTGTCGTGACCGAGCGAGACCGCGAGACAATCACCGTCGTGCTGGCTCAGTCACCGGAACCGACGTCCGATCGGCCGACGTTTCGATTGGACTTGGCGTCGGATGAAATTTCACGCGAGCGGCAGCGAGCCGCGATCCAGCAAGTTGCGTCGGCGGACAGTGGGCGACTCGCGGCGCTGAAACGCAAGCTGCTCGGCGAAGAGTCGCCAGAATTCTCGGCGGGTAGCGGAGGTGACATCAGC
>CAZILR010001164.1:0-1784 GCA_964539995.1 uncultured Planctomyces sp. | reverse complement strand
TCGTCAACAGTCTTGCGGACACGCATGACGCGATTCCCGGCGACGGTATTGCGGCCGATGCGAATGGCTTCGCCACGTTGCGTGCGGCACTCGAAGAGTCGAACGCTCTCGCGGGAGCCGACACGATCACGCTGCCGGCCGGCACCGTCACGCTGTCCGCAAGCAATGGTCCACTCGTCGTCAGCGATGACGTCACGATCGTTGGCGGCGGTGCGAGTGCAATCGACGGCTCCGCGTTCGACGAAATCTTCTCCGTTCACGGCACGGCTCATTTGCAACTCGACCACGTCACCGCGTTCTCGTCGGGTTCACTCGCGGCCAGTTTGCGGCCAACGCTGCTGACCTCGAACACTCGTCAGGCGGACTTAATCGTCGCCTTCTCAGCCACTCCGTCGTCACCGTTCCTGGCGGACTCGAAGATCACAACCGTCTCGTCTCCGCTCATCGGAACCGCGCCGCCCGACTTTGTTTTTGACGAGCCACTCACGACATCCGTTGCCAAATCGAAAACGCTCGATGAACTCGCGGTTCCCACGCCCGAGCAAGCGATCGACCAGATCATCAACGCACTGTTCCGGAATGAGCCGGACTTCGTCGTACCGGTTTCAGCCGAGCAAAAACCAGGACTGCTTCCCAACGGAAACGCTCGCCCGATGTCAAAGACCGACTCGGACGAGAAGCCTGCGTCCCCGAATGCCGATGCGGAATCGAAGCCTGAGGCGATGTCGTCCGACGACGAGACTTCGGCGGTGAATTCTGACAACGAAGCCGTTGGTGCGATCCTGCGTGGCTGGGCTGACGAAGCCGGCTGGGGCGAGTTCGACTTCCTGACTCGCGGGCCAGCCACGATCACTGCACAACCTCGACACGCCAGCCGATTGGCGGTTCTCGCGGGGGCCGTACTCAGTGGAGTCGTCACGAATGCCTGGTCCCGCAAGACTCGTGGATCATGGCGGGATTCGCTTTTTCTGACCGCTTGGCGAACCCGCTTCGAGCGGTTGCGACAGCGAACGCGATAGCCGTAGGGTGGGTCGAGGTACGAGACCCACAAGAATGGACGGTCGGCTTGGTGGGTCTCGATGACTCGACCCACCCTACGAGTTTCGTTGTGGCATTGAGCGTGATCGTTTCGGTTGGGCTTCCGCGTGTGACTGGATAGTCTGCTCATCGCCGGTCTCTTTGAGCCGGCCATCGCTCACCTTGCTGCCACGACGGAGAGACCATGACCAGCCGAGCTGCGACCGAATGGCGTTACGAAAAACTGACCTGGCCCGAAATCAACGAAGCGATCGAGATGCAGAAGGTCTGCATCATCCCGTGCGGAGCCGTTGAGCAGCACGGCCCGCATCTGCCGCTGGATGTTGATCTGGTTTGCCCCGGTGGGATTGCTCGCGGCGTCGGCGAAGCGATGCGTGACAAGGTGCTCGTCTTGCCGCACATTGCCTACGGCTACACCGGGCATGTGATGGACTTTCCCGGAACCATCAACACGCACTGGGAGACCTTCATCAAGCAGGTGCTCGACGTCACGAAGTCGCTCGCGTACCACGGCTTCAAGAAGATCATCCTGCTGAACGGGCATGGCTCGAACATGCCAAATCTCGACCTGGCCGCCCGCCGCACAAACCTCGAAACTGATGCCGAATGCGTGCTGATCGCGTGGTGGAATCTGCTGACCGTCGATAAGAACTTCTTGCCGAGCTGGCGCGAAAGCAAATTTCCCGGCGGCTGCTCGCACGCCTGTGAGTTGGAGACGTCGCTGTATCTGTACCTCGACGAAGACG
>CAZILR010001163.1:0-1786 GCA_964539995.1 uncultured Planctomyces sp. | reverse complement strand
GTCTCGATGACTCGACCCACCCTACAAACTTGCGGTGCGAGAGGGCTACTTTCCGAGGCAATACAGCGTCTTGGTGGATCTCGAAAACATCTGGCCGCGCGACGGAGTGAGCGAAGCACGGAAGATTTCGTCCTTCGCGGCTGGCAGGGTGCTGCGAGCGACGATGTCGAGTTTCGGGCCGGGCTTGATGACGACGGTCTCGCCTTCGTCGCTTTGGTGGTACGCCAAACCATTGGCCGCGACCGGAGACGACGTGAAGTTGCCACCGAGCCGTTCCACCCAGAGTTGTTTGCCGTCGGTCGAGTCATAACAAGTTGCCACGCCATCCATGCTGACGACCAGCACGAAGTTGCCCACCACGATCGGCGACGGCTGGTCGCGTTTGCTCTTGCGAGGCGTGTGCCAGGCGACGTGCGATTGCGTGATGTCTCCGCTGCCGCCCGGCTTGAGCGTGTAAAAGTCGCCGGACTTTCCGTTGAGCATGAAGATCAAACCGTTGGCCGGAGTCGCCGTCGGTTCGCCTCGTCCTGCGAACGTCTTGCAGAACCACAGCTTCTTTCCGGACTCCAGATCGTAGCCGCTGACGAAGTCCTCACCATTGAGCACGATTTCGCGGCGCTCGCCCGCAGCGACCAGGACAGGGGAACTCCAACCACCGCGCGGCAAGTTATCACGGGGCGTCTTCCAGACCACGTCGCCCGTCCGTTTGTGAAACGCCATGATCGACGAGGCTCCCTCGGCGTCGCAGTTCTGAATGACCAAGTCGCCGACGATCAGCGGCGAAGCTCCCGTGCCCCACACACCGGGGAACTGCCCGATGTCTTTCGACCACTGTTTTTTGCCGTCCACATCGAAACAGTGAATCCCTCCCTTGCCGAAGAATGCAACGACAAGCTTGCCGTCCGTCGCGCACGTCGCCGACGCCCAGCCATTCATCTGATGCGTTTTCTCCGGCTCGCCCGTCCAGACGGTTTCCTGCCACAGAATCTTTCCCGTCTTGCGATCCATACCGAAGACGACTCGCTGCCGGCCGTTCTCCAGCGACGAAGTCAAAAAGATGCGATCTCCAGAAATGACCGGCGACGATTGCCCGCTGCCCGGCAACGCGGTCTTCCAGACGACCGACTTCTCGTCCCACTTCACCGGCAGGTTCGTCTCGGCCGAGTGCCCGTCGCTCGCCGGCCCGCGCCACTGCGGCCAGTCACTCTCGGCGGCCATCGCCGCTCGGCACAGACACGCACTCATCAAGCCAGCCAACAGCCATCGTCGTTTCGCGCTCATGGAAATCTCCGTGTCCTCGGTGACCAACAAACCCGAAGCGTCAGCGAGGGCGAACGCTTCACAGACTTTCCATTGCTGATGCAACCTCACTCGAAGCATCCACCCTCGCTAACGCTTCGGGTTAGTGAGTTACCCCTTGATCTCGAAAATCGCCTCGACCTCAACCGCCGGCCCCGTCGGCAGTGACGCGAAGCCCAGCGCGCTGCGAGCGTGCCAGCCGTCACCCTCTTTGCCGTAAAGCTGATGGATCAAGTCCGACGCTCCGTTGATCACCAGATGCTGGTCGGTGAAATCTTGCGTCGAGTTCACGCAGCCGAGCAACTTCACGCACCGCAGGCCGTCGAGCGTTCCGTGCGTGTGATGCACGGAGTTCAGAATCTTGACCATGCACTCGCGAGCCGCCGCGTAGCCTTGCTCGACGGTCAGGTCACGGCCGAGCTTCCCCTTCATGTCACTGGTGTGCCCCGACGTGAACAGCAGGTTCCCCGTCTTCGCACACAAATTG
>CAZILR010001162.1:0-1790 GCA_964539995.1 uncultured Planctomyces sp. | reverse complement strand
GTAAATCGGCTGACCAAGCATGACCGCTTCGGCTTCGATACCGCCGACGCCCCAGCCAACGACGCCGAGGCCATTGATCATCGTCGTGTGCGAATCGGTGCCGACCAGCGAATCTGGGAACGCGACGCCGTTCTTCGTCAGCACACCCTTCGCGAGATACTCCAAGTTGACCTGATGCACGATACCGGTCGCGGGTGGGACGACTCGGAAGTTGTTGAAGGCTTGAGCACCCCAACGAAGGAAGCGGTATCGTTCGCCGTTGCGTTGGAATTCGAGGTCGATGTTCTGCTGCAGCGCGCCTGCCGAGCCGAACGCATCGACCTGCACCGAGTGATCGATGACCAGATCGCAAGGCACGAGCGGATTGATCTTCTTCGGATCGCCCCCCATTCGAACCATCGCGGCTCGCAGTGCGGCGAGATCGACGACGGCCGGCACGCCGGTGAAGTCTTGCAGGACGACTCGGCCGGGCATGAACGGAACTTCGACTTCTTTTGGCTTGGCGGCGTTCCAGTTCGCCAGCGTCTTCACGTCGTCCGACGTCACGACGAACTCATCGACGTTCCGCAACAGGGCTTCGAGCAGCACTCGAATCGAAAATGGCAGCGTGTTGATGTCGCCAATTTTGTCGTCGGCCAATTTTCCCAGACGAAAAATCGTGTAGTTGCCGCTCTTGGTCTTGAGATTCGCTTCCGCACCAAATGGGTTCGTCGCAGGCATGATGTCTCCAAAAAGAAAAAGTCGAGCGGGGGATTGTAGTCCCGGCCGACCGACCCGCAAGAAACGGCCACGAACGGCGAATCAGGCCGGCAGTCCGCCGGTTTCCGTATCGCTTGACCGCATCGGCGGAGTTGTTGCAATGCTCCGAACCTCTCCCGTCATTTCCACTCTGGAGGCATGTCATGTTCCGCACTCGGTTCCGTAGTTTCTTGTTCGCTCTGGCATCGCTGTTCGCGGTGACGAGTGTGGTACCCGCACAGGCTCAATCGTCTGACAAGCTCAAATTGTCGTATGTGGCACCGGACGAGTGCATCTTCTTCTTCACCTGGAATGGCTGGACGGAATCGGACCCGAAGAGCACCAACCGCACCGAAAAACTGTTCGCCGAGGAATCCGTAAAGGACTTCGGCAAGCAACTGCTGGAGGAAGTCACCAAGCTGATCAACACTGCGGCGGCGGCTCAGGGTGAGCAAGCGACGGTCGCAGCACAGGCGGGGCCGGTGCTGGCGAAGCTGTTGCTGGCTCATCCCGGTGCGCTGTATGTGAAGAGCTTCAAGGCGGCTGACAACCCGGAAGTAGAGATGGCCATCGTCATCGACGCAGAGAGCGACGGCTCGGAGGCGGTCGCCGCGCTCAAGAAATTGCTGACATTGACTCCCAAAGACGGGCCGCAGGCTGCGATCGAAGAGAAGATCGGCGACGCGACGTTCGTCCGTCCGAAAGAGTATCGCAGCAACGAACCGGAGTTTCGGATCGGTTATCGCAGTTCGCAGTTGCTGGTCACGTTGGGTAAAGCGACACCGAAGGAGTTGCTCGCCAAATTGCAGAAGCCAGGCAAACCCGCCGCGTGGGTTACGAAGGTTTCGCAAGAGCTCGCGGTCGAGCGGCCGTCGATGCTGATGTTCTTCGACGCTCAAAAGCTACTCAGCACATTGCAGCCGATCATCACCGTCCCGATGGCCTCGAAGGTCATGGACGCTCTGGGTATCTCGAAGCTGAAGTCGTTCGCGGCAGTCTCCGGTTTGGACAAGGTCGGGATGCACAACGTCTCGGTCCTCACCACCGAGGGG
>CAZILR010001161.1:0-1794 GCA_964539995.1 uncultured Planctomyces sp. | reverse complement strand
TGACGGCAAACAAAAAAGATCCATCGCCGACAACGACTGCGACAAGTCCAAAAGGTTCGGAACGAAGGTGACTCGATCGGCAATCTCCAAGTCGCGAGCCAGACGGCGCAGGTTGGCTTCTTCGGGTCCGGCTCCGGCTACGAGAAACTCGGCGGCGACGTCTGCTGCGGCGACTCGCTGAGCGGCTCCCAAGAAATACGGAAAGCCTTTGTACCGATCACCGGCGTGCGGTGTGGTTCAAAGATCGGACGCAGTTGTTCGGCCGGAGCATCGACCCCGCTGGGAATCACTGAGCACAACTCCGGTTTGAGTTTCGTGCGCTGCAGCAGTTCGGTGCGCACCGCCTCGCTGACCGTGATGATGTGACGACCCCAGACCGGCGAGAACGGCAATCGCTCGCGCGGTTGGAGGAAGTCCTGCATGGTCAGCACGAACGGGCAGCTCAGTCGTTTGGACAGCCAAGTCCCCAGTGGCAGCAGGTTTCGCGACTGAATGTGAATCATTGCCGGTGGGTCTTCGCAAAGATCCGTGAGCAGCCAGCGTCGCACCACCTGTCCCCAGACTGGAGTCGATAAATACGGATACTCTTCGATCGGTAACTCCTCGCGCCGATCGACTTTCACCATTCGCGCACAGGGGCAAACAATCTGTGTTCGGAAGCCGTGCTGAGGCAGTTGCTCCGCGAGGCGCAGCGTGTACGCGCTCGTTCCACGCAGCGAGAACGAATCGGCGAGCAACAGGACGAGAGGGGGGTCAGCGGACATCAGGACGACACAATAGCGTCCCTGGCCAAGAGTTCGAGGAAGACCTCGGCATCAACGATCCGAGAGGCAGTTGGTCGGCAAATTCTGCCCAATCCGCAAAATCCTCAAAGTTTGCCAAGTCCGAGGTCGATCTCTCGAAGAGACATCCTCGTCTTGCGGGAGCTTGCCGTGTCCGAATCGCTGCCGAAATTGGAAATCGAACCGGAATGGTGCTCGGACGCTGTGTTGTCGTCGATTTCCTCCGCGACAGAGCCCAACGACACGCGGGCCACGGAGCCAATCACTTCGATGGCGATCGAACCAGCGACGGAACCTCTTGCCGCGAATGTTGCTCCTTTGGAAGCGGCACCGAAGAGCGATCGCGTTCCAGCGAAGCCAGCGCGATCCACGCCCAAGTTGCGATCGGAGACCAAGACGTCGAAGACGAAGAAATCACCGCAATCGACCAGAACGATGCGATTGGTCGAGGCGATGCGTTCGCGTCGAGTGCGGATCTTAGCGACCGTCGTGAGTGTCTTGTTCGTGTGCGGGTTGATCGTGATGAACTGGAAGAGCGGCTCGTCGAGCACCAGTGACGAAGTTGCCGAGATGGACCTCTCGGAATTCAACGAAGCTTCGGGTTTCGATGAACCGCGGATTGGAAATGTGTCCGAGCCACAGCAATTGGGAGTTATCTCGGATGCGGAGTCGATTTCTGCGACGGATCGTTTTCCACTGCGAGAGTCGGGGCCACGTTTGCCGCCTTTGGGGTTGGTGACTCATGCGGATCACGCAGCTTCGCGAGGACAAGTTGTCGGCGGTCTCGTTCCGGCTTCCGCATCGTCTAGTGGATCGCGAGGAGCGGTACTGACTGGACGGATCGAATTCGAGACAACGCCTCGATCGTCGGAATCTCCAGCACGTTCCTTCCGCAATCTCGGAATGCAGTGACCGAAGACGACCGCTTGTTCCCGCAGTCTGACCGCAAGGCACACATCGATCATGTACTCGCAACACTGGAAGCTGAATCGCCGACCGTTCGAGAAAACGC
>CAZILR010001160.1:0-1799 GCA_964539995.1 uncultured Planctomyces sp. | reverse complement strand
ACGGTTAAGGCAGCGTTTTCCGGGGATCGTCAGCCCGCCCAAGGAAGACATCTGCTACGCCACGACGAACCGGCAAGAGGCGGTCGATGTGCTGGCCAAGAATGCCGACGTGGTCATCGTGCTGGGGAGCCAGAACAGCTCGAATAGCCAGCGACTGCGCGAAATCGGCCAGTCGGTCAGCGGCCGAGCGTACTTGGTGGACGGCGTCCACGAATTGCCGCTCGATGAATTCGATGGCTCGGAAACGGTCGTGGTCACCGCCGGAGCCAGCGCGCCGGAAGTGGTCGTCGAAGAGTGCGTCGATGCGCTCGTGAAACGATTCCAGGCAACCGTCGAACATCCGGTTGTGCGTGAAGAGCACGTCTACTTTCCGCTGCCGAAAGAACTCCGCGCGATGCAGGCGGCGACGTAGCCGAGATCACTCACCGCACTCCGTCTTGCAGAGGACGCACTTCCACAAGTAACCCGAAGCGTCAGCGAGGGCGAACGGTGACGACGCCCTCGCTGACGCTGCGGGTTACATAACGGCTATCGCCAGCCGCGCTGCCGGAAGAGCCAACTCGCCGCGACCGTCCACGCTCCGACGAGTGCCGCGAGGTTTGTGAGGCCGGGAGCTTTTTCTAGCGGCAAGTTTTGTTTCAGGCTCAGAAACAACAGCGGCAGGCTGTAGCTCTCGAAAGACGCATCCTTCAGCACTCCGAACGCCGAGAATTTCGTCGCCAGATAAAAGATGACTCCGCCGAAGAGCATGTAGCACAGTGAGAGGACTCCGGCCGCGCTCTGCGTGCGAGCTAGCGAGGCCATCACCGTGCCGACGCTGACCAAGCCGATGCTCGCCAGAGCAATCGACACCCACAGTGTCGGATGCGCGAACGCGACGGGGCGCAGAATGCCGACGATCACCGCGCAGGCGGTCCATCCCAACGCCAGATGGAAAATGAAGCGAGACAACAGCAGCTCACTGATCGACGCCGGAGTCAGGGCCAGCGCGGTCAGCGTTCCGCGTTCGCGGTCTTGGCTGGTGAACGACACCTGCAAATGGCAGCAGGTCACGAACAGCACGATGATCAGCAGGATCGTCGCGACGAATTCCTCGGTCATCAGTTCGGTGATGGAGCTTTGCTTGAGCCGTTCCATGACAGCCGTGCGCGACGTGCCGGTGATCGGTTGCGTCGTCACGGCGAACGGTGCTGTTGCGCCAAAATGCTCGGCTGTCGCTGGCCAGAACCACTGCAAGAACGGAGCGATCACGTTTGGGTCGTTGCCGGGGTACAGAAAGCGGGCGGTGAGCTTGTCGTCGCGGGACACGAGTTCGATCGCGCAGTCGTGTGGCGGATAAACTCGCCAATCGCTGAGCGACTTCACTTCGGACATCGAGACAACTCGGATTCGAGGATTATCGGCCGATCGTCGCTGTAGCAACTCGGTCCACGGTGATTCCTGCTCGAACACGACCCAACAATTCATGACCGGCTTTGGTCCTGGCCGGCTCAGCGACAGCAGGAACGAGATCGCCGTCAGCAGTCCCAGCAGCAACAACGCGGTCGGGTTCTTGCGCAGACGCCGAGCTTCACGGCCTACCAGGATCGCCAGCATTCTTGGACGCGGAATCATGTGTAGGCCTGCCCGGTCAGCTTGAGGAACACGTCTTCGAACTGAAACTCTTGCGAGTGCAGCCGGACGCAGGACTCGTGGCGGACGATGTTCGCGAGCCGTTCGCGCTCTCGATCAGAGTCCAAATCGAGTTGCTCGCGCAGGACTTCTCCAGATTGCTCGTACTGCACGGCGACTTTGCGTTC
>CAZILR010001159.1:0-1801 GCA_964539995.1 uncultured Planctomyces sp. | reverse complement strand
ACGCCACAGCGTCCGCCAGTGGTGTGTCCACGAAGTCGCACTCGGCCGGTCTCTCCAACGCCGCTTCGATTCGCTGCTCTTGCGGGGTGAGTGGCGGTAGGAATTCGACGAACTCGGCTGACGCAGATGATGACAGCGCGGCTCCTGGTGCAGCGGCGACGCGCTCCGCCGGATTCGCTGCTCCGGGCATCGCAAATCGCCACAGGCCGAACAGTCCCAGTGCGACCAGGCCGCCTAGCAACGAGGAGACGACCAGGGCCGGGACTATCGGAAGCTCGGAACGCGAAGGCTGAGGATCAGACATGACGGAGTTCCTCGCGAAACACGGCGGCAACGAAATGGTGGCCGCCATCCTAACGCGGTAAAAGCCTGCAACCCACTAAGAATCTCGGCCTTCCACGCAGGCGATTTGATCTTCGCGATTGCCTGCCGCTACGCTCCCGCCCGCATTAAGCGACGATGTTTAAGAGGGCTTGTTCTTTGTCGAACGGAAGCGGATGAGCATGGACGACGTTGCAATGAAATCAGAACGATCACTCGTGGTGGGAGTACTACGAGAAACATTTCCCGACGAACGCCGAGTGGCCTTGATCCCGGCTTCGATTGCGGCGATCAAGAAGGCGAAACTGGAAGTCGTCGCTCAGTCGGGGGCCGGCACCTCCGCAGACTTCGTCGATGCGGACTACATCTCGGCCGGCATCGAACTGTTGCCGAATCGCAGCGACGTCTTCGAACGAGCCGACATCCTGTTGCAAGTACGAACCGCCGGAGCGAATCCCGACGCCGCCGACGCGGACATCACGCTGTTGAGGCCGGGACAAGCGCTGATCGGAATGTGCAATCCGCTCGGCCGACCGGAGTTCATGAAACGCATCGCGGAACGAGGCGCGATGGCATTCGCTCTGGAGTTGCTGCCGCGAATCACGCGTGCGCAGAGCATGGACGTGTTGTCGTCTCAGGCGTCGATTGCCGGCTACAAGGCAGTACTGCTGGCGGGCGAGCGGTCGCCGAAAATGTTTCCGATGATGATGACGGCGGCTGGGACGATCACCGCCGCAAAGGTGTTCGTGATCGGCGCGGGCGTGGCCGGCTTGCAGGCGATCGCGACCGCTCGGCGATTGGGCGCGGTGGTCAAAGCGACGGACGTGCGATCGGTGGCCAAGGACGATGTGCAGAGTCTCGGCGCAAGATTCATCGACATGGGCCTGGGGGACGCGGCCGGCGGCGGCGGCTACGCGAAGGGGATGGACGCGGACTTCTATCAACGTCAGCAAGCGGTCTTGTCGCCGGTCATCGCCGAAAGCGACATCGTCATCACGACGGCGGCGGTGCCGGGACGAACCGCTCCGCGATTGGTTTCGGCCGAGATGGTGCGTTCGATGTCGCCGGGATCGCTGGTGATCGACTTGGCCGCCGAACAGGGTGGCAACTGCGAACTGACTCGGCCGTGGGAGACGGTCGTCGAGAACGGCGTGTCGGTCATCGGCTGCGTCAACTTACCGACCACCGTGCCGTATCACGCCAGCCAAATGTTTTCACGCAACGCAACGACGTTTCTGTTGTCGCTAGTCAGCGAAGGCCGCTGGGCGATCAATCGTGAGGACGAGATCGTGCAAGGGACGCTGGTCACGATCGACGGCCAAGTCGTGCATCCGAAAGTGCATGAAATGCTGGCGTCAGATACGGGCGAACGGTGATATGGCCTTTGCTCAGTAACCCGAAGCGTCAGCGAGGGCGATCGCGTCCAAAAACTCCCAGCTAAAAAATGAAGCGCTAGAAACCGTTCGCCCTCGCTGACGCT
>CAZILR010001158.1:0-1802 GCA_964539995.1 uncultured Planctomyces sp. | reverse complement strand
GTCGGTGAACGCGGCGAACGATCCTGATCTGGAGAAAGCTGCCGCGAAACATCCGAAATTGCGGATGATCAACTTTCCTCAAATCGGCACTCAGGAGCCGATCTGGTCGCATCCGGATCGGCAGTGGCAATTCTGCACGCCGGAGAACGTCGGCAATTGGTCGGCAGTCGGTTATTTCTTCGGACGGCAGTTACACCGGACGCTCGATGTCCCGGTCGGCATGATCAACAACGCTTGGGGCGGCTCGGCTGCCGAGGCGTGGGTTAATCGCGACCTGCTCACGAAGACACCGTCCATGCAACCGTTGATCGAACGCTGGATGCTCAACGAGAAGTTGTTCACCGATCTGTCCGGCAAGACCGACCTCAACGAGGACCAGAAGAAACAACTCGCCGGTTTGCAAAATCTGATGCGCGGCAACGCTCGGCCGGCGAACATCTACAACGGCGTGCTCAGTTCCCACATCGGCTACGGCATTCGCGGAGCAATTTGGTATCAGGGCGAATCGAACGCCGGTCGTGCGTACCAGTACCGCGACCTGTTCCCGTTGATGATCCAAAACTGGCGTGACGAGTGGGGCCAAGGTGACTTCCCGTTTTATTGGGTCCAGCTCGCCGACTTCAAAGGGGAAAAGCCGGAACCCGCCGACAGCGATTGGGCGGAACTGCGGGAAGCTCAGACCATGACGATGAAGCGACTCAAGAACACCGGCGAAGCGGTCATCATCGACATCGGCGAAGGGAAGGACATTCATCCGAAGAATAAGGTCGATGTCGGCCGCCGGCTCGCTCGTTGGGCATTGGCCGAGACCTACAAAGTCCCCGGCATCGCGGCTCGAAGCCCGCTCTACAAGTCGATGGAGAAGTCCGGCAACAAGATCGTGCTGACGTTTGAGAACGTCGCCGCCGCACCGAATGCTTGGCGACCGTTCGATGTCGCCGAACCGCGCGGCTTCGCGATCGCCGGTGCGGACAAGAAGTTCGTCTGGGCCTCGGCCAAGATTCTGCCGGACGGACGGATCGAAGTTTGGAGCGACAAAGTGAGTGAGCCGGCCTCGGTGCGTTACGGCTGGGCGGACAACCCGGTCGTCAACATGTACTCGATCGCCGGCCTTCCGTTGACACCGTTCCGCACCGACGATTGGCCGGGCGTGACGATCGACAACAAGTAGCCGCGTGGGGCAGGTTGAAAACCTGCCCCACGACGAGACGCCCGGTCTTCACACGAAGGCCGGGCGTTTTCATGGATCACGACGAAAGGGCATTCGATGAGCAATCCTTCGACTCGGATCGCGACGGTCGCTCCGGTGGATGATTCGACCGCCGCGCCGCGAGTGGCCGCGATCTTCGACGACATCAAACGCACGAAGAACATCGACTTCGTGCCGAACTTTTGGCGAGTGCTGGCGACGAATCCCGATCAACTCGAACTGACTTGGACTCGGCTGAAAACGCTGATGCACCCGGAGGCGGCCGGTCGGACCTCGCCACTTGACGCGGTGACTCGCGAGATCATCGCTCTGGCGGTCTCAGCCACGAACGGATGCCGATACTGCGTGAACTCGCACACGGCTGCGGTGCGGAAACTAGGGCTGAGCGTCGAGGCACTCGGCGAAGTACTCGCAATCGTGGCACTCTTCAACAGCACAAACGCGCTGGCGGACGGCTATCAAATCGAGCCGGATGTCTTGCCGCCGCTGTAGCCACACTCGCCAGAGTGTGGGCGAGTCACCAACAAGCCCACGTTCTGGCGAACGTGGCTACGAAATGCGGGCGAGACGCCCGTGCCACAGGTCAGATCGC
>CAZILR010001157.1:0-1806 GCA_964539995.1 uncultured Planctomyces sp. | reverse complement strand
TCGAGTTGAGCACTTCACAGTTCCGACTCGGAATCAGTGACCGCCAACCGCAAGCACAAGCCGCGCGATCCGCACAATCAGTTCGGCCAGCGTCCGGGAGCGGCGGTTCGATCGTCGCTGTCGAGGAACGCTTGCAGCATCACCTGGGCGGCGACCTTGTCGAGTCGCTGCTTTTGCTTTTTGCGACTGACCTCGGCTTGTTGCAAATACAGTTCGGCCATCGCGGACGAATATCGCTCGTCCCAAAACACGACCGGCAACCCGCAGACGCTTCCGGCCCACTCGCCAAAGGCCCGTGCCTCGCGGGCTTTCGTCCCTTCATCGCCGCTCATGTGAACCGGAAGGCCAACGACGAGTCCCACGGCTTGATACTCAGCCGACAGCCTTCGCAAGAATGCTGCATCTTCGGGTTCATTGCGTCGCGTGTAGTTTTCGAGAGGACTGGCAATCGACTGCTCTGGCGTCGAGACGGCCACACCGATCCGCTTGGTGCCGTAATCGAGGCCCAGCAGCGTACCGCGCGTCGGAACGAGAGAGTTGTCAGTCACAAGGCCGTTCTCCAAGGCTTGCCCAAATCGCAAAAGTGGCGAGACTCCGCCATCAGAAAGCCGCTCGTCGCTTCTATCAATCTTATTGGCGAATCTCCATGTCTGAACTTGCGAGTGAATACGACGTCGTGGTCATCGGCACCGGTCCTGGCGGCGAAGGGGCCGCGATGCAGGCGATCAAGAATGGCCGCTCGGTCGCGGTCGTCGAGCAATTTGCCGCCGTCGGTGGCAACTGCACGCATCGCGGGACCATCCCCAGCAAAGCGCTGCGGCACGCCATCTTTCAGATGGCCGAGGTCAATAACAACGTGCTCTTCCGCGAGCACGGCATCACCGCTCACTTTCTGATTCCCGATCTGCGCCGCCGAGCCAAGTCGGTCATCGAGCAACAGGTCAAGATGCGGACGACGTTTTACGACCGCAACGATATCCCCATCGTGCATGGCACGGCGAAGTTTCTCGACCCGCACACCGTGGAGGCTGTCGAGGAGGACGGTTCGCGTTCCGTCGTTCACGGCAAAGCCATCGTCATCGCCACCGGAGCACGGCCATATCATCCGCCAGAACTCGACTTCCAACACTCTCGCATTTTCGACAGTGACACGATTCTTAACCTCGATCTCAATGTGAAGTCGATCACGATCTACGGCGCGGGGATCATCGGTTGCGAATATGCCTCGATGTTCCGCAACCTTGAAATCAAGGTGAATCTCGTCAACACGCGAGATCGGTTGCTCGATTTTCTCGACGAGGAAATCGTGGACGCCCTCAGTTACCACCTGCGCGAGCGTGGCGTCATCATCCGCCACCGCGAGGAGTACGACCGCGTTGAGGCGTGCGACGACGGCGCGATCCTGCACCTCAAATCCGGCAAGCAGCTCAAGACCGACGTGCTGCTGTGGGCGGTCGGGCGCACGGGCAATACCGACGGCTTGGGCCTGGAGGCAATCGGTGTTCCCTGCGACAAGCGCGGCAACGTGATCGTCAACGAGCACATGCAATCGGCCGTCCCGCACATTTACGCGGTCGGCGATGTCATCGGTCCGCCGGCCTTGGCCAGCGCGGCCTACAACCAAGGCCGCTACGCCGCCACGCACATCCTCGCCGGGCACTGTCACGACAAGGAATGTCCGACGCCGTCGCTCGACATCCCGGCCGGCATCTACACCAGCCCGGAGATCAGCTCGCTCGGCAAGACCGAACGGGAACTGACCGAAGCCAAGATCCCCTACGAAGTCGGTCACGCCCACTTCAAGAG
>CAZILR010001156.1:0-1809 GCA_964539995.1 uncultured Planctomyces sp. | reverse complement strand
CACGGTGCGCGTTTCGCCGATCAATACGCGACCACTCGCGGCGAACTCGAACGGATGGAGAAGGACGGCGCGAAGACCGTCATCCCCTTTGGCGACGGATTCCACACCTCGCCGAACGGCGGCATGATGATGGCGCACGCGATCCTCACCGGGTTGAAGGCTCCGGCGCTCGTCAGTGACGTGACACTCGATGCGGCGACGAAGGCCACAAAGACTCAGGCGTGTGTGGTCTCGAACGCCTCGCTGGCCGTCGATGAAGTCGAGTTCGATCGGCTCGACGAAAGTTTGCCGCTGCCGATCCAAAAGGATTGGGTAACGCTGCTGCCGTACCTCAACGACTTGAAAGACCTCAACTGGTACGGCCTCAAAGTCGCCGGCCTCGCCGAGGGGAACTACAAGTTGTCGATCGACGGCACGGAGATTGGTAAGTACTCGTCGAAGCAATTGACGGACGGTGTGAACATCGGCAACGCAACCTCCGGCCCGATTCACGCGCAAGCTCAAAAGGTCTTCGACGCAATCAACGCGAAAAACGGGATCGTGCATCAACGCTTCCGAGGCGTCGTGATGTTCAACGCTCCCGACTGGTTGGCCGACGTCGTCGCCGAACGCAAACCCGCTGAACTCAACAAGCGGATGGAACAGATCAAAGCCAAGCAAGCCGAGGTTTACGAACTCGCGAAGCCAGCGAAGCACCACTGGAAGCTGGAACGAACCGCCTCTTGATCGTTGTCGCCGGGAGCGGTCGAAACCATGAGCCACAAGCCAGAATTCCCTGAGGACTTTTTCAATGCCAACGCGGGCGAGGAACCTGCCGCGGCTCAGGCGGAATCGTCGGGCATCAACGATTCACTGATCTTCGTGGGGTTCATCTCCCGCGTGGTGGCGCTCGATAGGCTCACGGGCCTGCTCCTGGGAGATTGGAAATCGCCGAAGGGTTCCGGCTTTGTCGCAGTGTTGCTCGATGGCGATCGGCTCATCGTGTCGGTCCAAGGCTACACCTATTGCCTCGATCCGAAGACCGGCATCGTCTTATGGTCAAATCCCTTGAGCGGGCTGGGTGTTGGCATCCCGTGTTTGACATCCGCTCATGGATCGACTTTGGCGTGGTCGACTCTCGCTCAGATTGCCGCCGACCAACAACAGGCTCACCGGCAACATCAGACCGATCTACAACACCAACAGATCGTGCATCAGCACCATCATCAGCCGCTAACCTGAGCCAATCGACACAGACACGGCGGCTAGTCTTCCTTCAATTTCACCTTGTAGTTGCCGCGAGCCTCGTCGTATTCGAGGCGGAGCAGACCGCGGCCCTCGGCGTCTTTGATGAGGTCCGTGAAGCTCTTGTAACCGTAGTACGCCTCGTTGAATCCAGGGTGAACGCGGCGGATTGTCTGCTTGACCTGCGAGCCCCACAGGGATTCGTAGTCGGCTTGTTGAGAGCGGACGATCTCACACAGCCACTCGATCGCTTCCTGCTTCTTGTCGGTGTCTTCCTTTTCCTTCGGAGTTTCTTTGTCTTTGTGGGCATCCTTGGGCTTCGGCGGCCGAGCGGCGGCTCGCGCCTTTTGCACCATGCGAACCAGATCGTCGTAGTAAATGAATTCGTCGCAGTTGGCGATCAGCAGGTCGGATGTCGAGTTCTTCACGCCGCAACCGATGACCCGCTTGTTGTTCTCTTTGAGCTTCGAGACGAGCGGCGAGAAGTCGCTGTCGCCCGTCAGCAGCGCGAACGTGTCGATATGGTTCTTCGAGTAACACAGGTCGAGCGCATCCACCACCATGCGAATGTCCGCACTGTTCTTG
>CAZILR010001155.1:0-1809 GCA_964539995.1 uncultured Planctomyces sp. | reverse complement strand
ATCACCGGTGGAGACGGTAACGATCGTCTGGATGGCCGCGGTGGAAACGACACCATCATCAGCGGCAACGGCAACGACAACGTCTTCGGCGGCACTGGTAACGACAGTGTTCAAGGCAACGCTGGCGACGACAGCCTTCGAGGCAATGATGGCAACGATACGCTCGACGGCGGTGATGGCTTCGACGTCCTGCTCGGACAGAACGGCAACGACAACCTGCAATCGGGAGCCGGCGATGACAGCTTGGACGGCGGTGCCGGCAACGACACGCTCGGTGGCGATCTTGGCATCGACACGCTGACCGGCGGCGACGGCGATGACTCGCTGGACGGCGGACGCAACGACGACGTGATCACCGCCGGCCTCGGCAACGACACCATTCGCGGCGACCACGGCAACGACTCGATCGACGCCGGCGACGGTGACGACAGCGTCATTGCAGGCGACGGTAACGACTCCATCTTCGGCGGTCTCGGCAACGACGCGATCAATGGCTCCGACGGCGACGACCAAATCAACGGCTCTGCCGGCAACGACACGCTCCTCGGTGGCGACGGAGCCGACACGATCGGCGGTGGCGGAGGTGGCGATGTCATCCTCGGTGGTGACGGCGATGATTCGATCAACGGCCAAGGTGGCACCGATACGATCGCCGGCAATCAAGGAGTCGATGTCATCACCGACCCAGCCAACGAGATCAACGAAGCCTTTACGCTCAGCAGCACGCTGCTGACGGCACTGGAAGCGATTTGAAGAATTACGAATGACGAATGACGAATGACGAATGAAAACAATTCGTCATTCGTCATTTCGTTCCGTACACGACTCCTGCCGTCTTTGTCTTCCGGCGGTAGACCTTGTCGCCGTTCGTGGCGTACAGAAAGCTCAAGCCGGGACCGCCGAAACAAGCGTTTGAAAGTCCTTTGGTCGGCTGCGGTTTGTGAATCACTCCGCCTAAGCGGCCGGTTGGATCGAACATCTGCAACCCAGCCGCGGTCGTCGCGTACAAGCGGCCGTCCTTGTCGATTGTCATGCCGTCTGAGCCGGGCTTGTCACGTCCCGGCGGCAGCGTCAGCGGGCCGTAATACTTTTCCTTGGCGGAGAGGCTACCGTCCGTTTCGACCTTGAACGCCCACAAGTGCGGGATGTCTCCGTCGGTGACCACGAGAGTCGTTTCGTCGCGCCACAGAATGATCCCGTTCGGACGAAAGCCACTCGCCACGACTTTCTTTTCGCCCGTCATCGAGACCAGCCACACTCGTTGATTCGGCGGATCGGTCACGAAGATACGGCCGTCGGACCCGACCACCAGATCGTTGCTGTCAATCTCCTCGGCAATCGTCTGCGGCTGCCCGGCCGAGTCATACGCGACGATCTTTCGTTCTCCATTGCGGCAGCCGTACAGCCGACCATCCGGCCCGAACATCAACCCGTTGGTCTTAGCCGTGTTCTCCGCGAAGACACTCACCTTGCCATCCAGAGCAATCTTGTGAATGCGGTTGTTCGGAATGTCGGTGAAGAAAACATTCCCTTCCTTGTCCGCCGCCGGACCTTCCGTGAATCCGTGCCCCTCGCTGAGCAACTGCCAACCCTCGCCGTCGATCAACACCTGCGAGAGCGGCATGTCCTGAGCCGCCGCCACTGAGACCATTCCACACAACAATACACACGCGATGAGCATTCGCATGAGATGCAAACTCCTTGGGCCGCGATGAAGAGAATTGTAGAGTGGGTCGAGGGCACCGCCCCCCCCCCCCCGCGGCCCCCCCCGGGGGGGGGGCCTTCGAGCCCCCCCCCCCACGCGAGATA
>CAZILR010001154.1:0-1816 GCA_964539995.1 uncultured Planctomyces sp. | reverse complement strand
CGTGAAGAAGACCGGCCTGAAGTACATGATGGCTGAGACCGTCGTTTACAGTCGCGAGTTCCTGTTCATCAAAGAGATGTACCAGAAGGGTGAACTCGGCAAGATTCAGCACCTCGCAGCGTCGCATCCACAAGACATGGACGGCTGGCCGGACTACTGGCAGAAGATGATCCCGATGCACTACGCGACGCACGTCGTCAGCCCGTGCCTCGGCCTCGTCAACGGCCGAGCCGAATACGTCTCCTGTTTCGGTTCGGGAGCCGTTCGTGACGACATCGCTCAGAAGAGCGGCAACAAGTTCGCGGTCGAGTCCTGCCACATCAAAGTGAAGGACAGCGACGTGACCGCGCACATCTGGCGGTTCTTGTACGACGTCGCTCGGCAGTACCGCGAGAGCTTCGACGTCTACGGCACGAAGCGTTCGTTTGAATGGACGCTGGTCGAACACGAACCGCACGTCATTCACACCGCCAAGAAGCCGGAGCCGGAGATTCCGACGAAGGTCACGATCCCGGATTACGCTCACCTGCTGCCGGAACCGATTCGCAAGTTCACTCAGCCGGCTGAGATTCACGACTCCGAGCACCTCTCGTTCATCCAAGGGGGCGGCCACGGCGGCTCGCATCCGCACTTGGTCAACGAGTTTGTCTCGGCGTTGCGGGATAACCGCGATCCGTGGCCGAACGCGACGCTCAGCGCGAACTGGACCTGCGTCGGCATCTGTGCTCACCAGTCGGCGCTCAAGGGAGGCGAGATCGTCAAACTGCCAGCATTTACGCTGGAGTAACCGTAGGGTGGGTCGAGCATCGCGAGACCCACCACCAACGACGAAGACCAACTGGTGGGTCTCCATGACTCGACCCACCCTACGATTTTCCGCCAGATTGGAGTCGATGATGCGCTCTGTTCTGCGATTTGGATTCTTGATCGCTGTGTTGGCAACGCAAGGTTCAGCCGCCGAGCCGCTCATCCGCGTCGTCGTTTGGGATGAGCAACAGCCGGCACAGAAGCAGGCTTACGACAACTTTCTCGGCAACGCGATCGCCGATCATCTCGGTAAGCAGCCTGGGCTGAGAGTCATTTCGGCGAACATCGACCAGCCGGGGAAGGGTTTGCCGGCCAGTTTGCTCGACAACACGGACGTGCTGATCTGGTGGGGACACGCTCGCCACAACGAAATCACGCCGGAGATCGCCAAGGGCATCGTCGCTCGAATCAAGCGAGGGCAGTTGCAGTTTGTTGGATTGCACTCTGCCCACTGGTCTGTCCCGTTCATGGAGGCGATGAATGAGCGGACTCGCGAAGATGCACGGCGACGATATCCCGATCCGCCGAACGGACCGCCGGTGAAGTTTGAGTTCATCGCTCCGGAGGGGCGTTTCATCCCGACGGCAGACTCGATTCGCACGCCCGCGTACTACGCGATGAAACGCGGGGCACAGCTCACCGTGCGAGTCGATCTGCCCAACTGCGTCTTCCCGTCGTACCGCAACGACGGCAAGCCAAGCACGGTCAAAGTGCTGAAGCCCGATCACCCGATCGCGAAGGGACTACCGAGTTCCTTCGAGCTGCCACAAACCGAGATGTACGCCGATCCGTTCCACGTTCCCGATGCGGACGAAGTTTTATTCGCGGAGTCGTGGGTCGCCGGCGAATCGTTCCGCAGCGGCCTGATCTGGAAGCTCGGCGAAGGCCGTGTCTTCTATTTCCGTCCCGGTCATGAAACGTACCCAATCTTCAAACAAGAACTGCCGTTGAAGATCGTGGCTAACGCAGTGAACTGGTTAGGAACGCAGTCAGGCAAGCAACAGTGACC
>CAZILR010001153.1:0-1817 GCA_964539995.1 uncultured Planctomyces sp. | reverse complement strand
CGTCAACGCCGAGGCGCTCAACCGGCTGAAGGGCTTTGACGTCTCGAAGAACGAGCAGCAAAAGGCCGCGCTGAACCGCATCCTCGATTCGCTCAAAGGCCAGCCGCAGTTCGTCACGCTGGTCGAAAAGTTTTCCGTCGCCGACCGCTACAACGATCTGCTCGCCCTGGCCATCGCCAAGCCGGACGACCAAATCGGCATCGACGCGATCCGCGTGCTGCTCAACAAGGAACAGCAAAAACTGTTCGCCGCGGCGCTGCTGTTCGGCAAGCCGACGGACAAGCCCGAAGTCCAACGAGCCACGCTGGCCCTGGCCACGGTGCTCAGCAATTCCGGCGACGGCCGAGCCGCTCAACTGCTGCTCCCCGTGGTCGAATCCCGCGAACATCCCGCCGACGTGCGCCGGCAAGCCATCAAGGGAGCCACTCGCACCAAACCCGGAGCCACCGCCGTCCTGTCGCTCGCCGAAAAACGAGCCTTCGACGAAACGTTCGCCCCGGCTCTGGCCGCCGCCCTGCAAACCGCTCCGCTGACCGACGACCAAAAAGCCCTCGTCGCGAAACTCTTCCCCGCCCCCGCCGGCAAAGACGCCAAACCGCTCCCGTCGCTGACGGAACTCGCCAAGCTGAAAGGGAACCCCGGCAACGGAGCCAAACTCTTCGCCGCCGCGACGACGGCCAAATGCAACACCTGCCACGTCGTCAACAACCAAGGCAAAGAAGTCGGCCCGAACCTCTCCGAGATCGGCAGCAAGTTGAGCCGCCAAGCGATGTGGGAATCCATCGTCTTCCCCAGCGCGGGCATCAGCCACAACTACGAAAGCTACGTCCTCGAAACCAAAAGCGGCACCGTCGCCAACGGTCTGAAGATTTCCGAAGACGCCGAGTCCGTCACGCTGCGCGGAGCCGATGCCTTGGCTCGCACCTTCAAAAAGAGCGACATCGAAGAAATCAAGAAGCAAGAGATTTCTTTGATGCCCGCCGACCTCGCGAAGACGCTGTCGGTCGAAGAGATGTCCGACATTGTCGAGTACCTGACGACACTGAAGAAGAAATGATGAGTCATTCGCCCGGAGGGCTAACCCGAATTATTCATGATTCGGAGAGAGATCGATGGCGCACTGCCGTCGCCGAAATCGTGAGATTTCGGACGGGAGTCGTGAAACCGCACCGAAGTCTCACGACTTCGGCTACGGAGCATAAATCATCCACGCGGTCCCGTGACCACTTCTCGTTCGACGAGTGCCTCGCGATTTTTCCACGACGCTGGCCGTCGCGGAACTCGTGAGAGTCCTGGCCTGAAGTCTCACGATTTTAGCGACCTTTTGCCGCGACATCCGAACTGGAACCGCTCTAGCTCGCTCGTTCAATTTGGAGGCCAAGATGGTCCGAGCCGTTCGCAGAGTTTGCTTCATGGTCATCGGCCTGCTGACGCATCTCACGACAACAGCGTTTGGCCAAGGCTACTCGCCGGACGAAGCCGTGAAGCGGATGAAAGTCGCTGATGGTTTCGAGGTCCGTGTCATCGCCAGCGAGCCACTTGTGCGGCAGCCGGTAGCAATCGAGTTCGATGATCGAGGCCGCTTGTGGGTCATTCAGTATTTGCAGTACCCGAATCCGGCAGGGCTGAAGCGAGTGCAGGTAGACCGCTTCTCGCGGACGAAGTACGACCGCGTCCCGGAACCGCCGCCGAAGGGACCGCGCGGGGCGGATCGAATCACGATCCTTGAAGACACCAACGGCGACGGCCGCATGGATCGCGGCAAAGACTTCATCGACGGCTTGAATCTCACGACGGGGATCGCGTTCGGACACGGC
>CAZILR010001152.1:0-1817 GCA_964539995.1 uncultured Planctomyces sp. | reverse complement strand
GCGCACCGATGCGACTGCTCTGACTGCCCGCGGCCGAGATGCGTCAGCAGCAGGATGTATTCGCTTTCGAGGATCGTGTCCCCTTCCAGTTCGCCGCACCAGAATCCGTCGTCGTGCTGGATCGAGAAGAGGTAGTCCCGCGTGCGACCGATCGCGTCGTGCAAGCGTGCTCGTTCGGGGCTCTTCGCCGCCCGAGTCGCATCGAGTTCCGCGAGGGCATCCGCCGAGCGACCGTCTTGCATCGGAGTTGTTGGGAACGACGGCCCGCGTCCCAACCGATCGTGAGCCGGATCAAACCGCCGACCACGAGATTCCAGCCAATCCGCACTCATTCCTTTGAAACTCCTGAGCAGAACTCAGTCTGCCTTGACCGATTCCGAATGCCGATTAATCCCAAGTTGCGCGGATCGTAGGGTCGCGTTTGTTTCGGCCGCAAGTTCAGATGAGATGGCGGTCTGCCAGTCTGTAGCCGTCATCGCTCCGCGTGACGAGCCGGACGCTTTACCGACGATCGCGAATCACTCAGATGCCAAGCGTCTTGAAGCATTTGGCTCGTCACGCGGAGCGATGACGGCTACGTTTGCTGGACCTGTCGCGCGACGTTACATCACGGCCACCATGTCCGACGACGTCCGAGCCGGCGAAGTGTTTGAGATTGAACCGACCACGAGCGGCCGGCATTGGCACATCCCGTGGTGGTTGCTGCTGGCCGTCGCGATCGTCGTCGCGGAGTTGACCGCTCACCCGGCCATCGGAGTGGCCGTGTTCTGTTTGAAGTTCGGGCTCAACGACTGGCGCACGGCGGCGTGGCTGTGCCGAGTCGATCCGCAACCGCGACGGTCTCACAGCATTTGGTGGTTTCTCGTCGGCAGTGGCTTTTTGAAAATCTTCTTGATGTCGTCGATCGCGTTTCCGGTGCTCGCCGGTTGGTGGAAAGCGATCGCCAAACAAAACGTCCTGGCCGAGGTACAAGTGGCGATGACAATCGGCCTGTGCGGCATGTTCTTTTCGTTCGTCGTGAATCACATCGGCCTGTATTTCGCCTCACGCCGCCGCGTGCGAGTCTGGCTGAATCGGCAATTGCACAAATTTCGCGACAACAACGTCTGGCCGGTGCGTCTGACCGGAGCCAATCGGTTACGAGACATTCTCAACGGCAGTGCATTCCCGGCAATCCTGGCGTTCCTCGTAGGGACCGCGTGTCTGATTGTCTTTGGAATGAAGCAAGCCTTTCGTCCAGCGATCACCAGCGGAATCGTCGCGATGGTCTCCAGCTTGGTCCTGCTCGGGCACGGGCTGTCCGTGAAGCGCATCGTCGCTCGGACACCCGAAGAATGCTGGGGAGACTTGCCCGAATTGGAACTCGACGACTCGGAGATGTAGCCCGACCCCTTGTGGGTCGATTGATTCGTATCTGGCAGCCAAAGTCATCCAGGCCACAAGGGCCTGGACTACATTTTGGCAGTTGAGCGAGTGAAACATCCCCAGACACTCGCGAACCATGACGGACTTGCTGAGGCCGACGGTTGTTTCCGAACTCGACTGCGGCCGTAGCCGAACGCCAGCAGCAACCAGCCCGCGCACAACCAACAGATCGCGCGGTCACGAGCCGGCAGACGGTCGCGCCACTCCCAGTCGGGCTTGAGCGTGACGCTTCCCTTCATCCGCATCCGGTTCCCGGCAATGGGATGTTCAACTTTCAAAGACTGACCGATCAGCAACGCTTGCGCGGTGGCCGAATAATCCAGGCCACACACGCGACACAGCCGCTCCAGTTGAGTTTGCGGTTCAGCGACGAAGTCTTCGTACCGCATCCG
>CAZILR010001151.1:0-1818 GCA_964539995.1 uncultured Planctomyces sp. | reverse complement strand
CAAGGACCGGCGGAGCTGGAGCAGACGGCGGCAGCGGCTCGCGAGGTCTTCTCGATCATTCGTCGAGCAACCGACAGCGGTAACGCGGAGACGTTCCTCGAATGCCCCCGTCAGCAAGATGCGTTTCGTCGGTTGGTGCGATAGGCTGAAGCCGAAATAACCAAGGTCCAAGTCCCAATGTCCAAGGAATATCCAAGCTCCAAATCCCAATTTGGCGAGTCAGGCTTGGATTTTGACATTGGGATTTGGTCATTCCTTGGACATTGAAATTTGGGATTTGGAGCTTCGTACCGTGGATGAACCGAAACTCACGCTCGACTCCGGCCTTGAATGGTCCGACTTCGCGGCGATCGCGTTCTACTTTTTGCTGACGTTCGGCATCGCGCTGTGGTTCGGCCGCAAGCAGAAAGACGTCGATGACTTCTTCGTCGGCGGTCGCCGGATGCCGTGGTTCGCGGTCGGGCTGAGCATTCTCGCCACGCTGTTCTCGACGTTGTCGTACCTGGGCATGCCGGGCGAGATGATCAAGAACGGCGTGGGCGTGTTCATGGGGTATCTGGCCGTGCCGTTCAGCATGGCGGTCGTGACGCTGCTGTGGATTCCGTTCTTCATGCGGTTGAAATTGACCAGCGCCTACGAGTACCTCGAACTGCGCTTCAACTACCCGGTGCGGTTGATCGGAGCGACGCTGTTCGTGCTGCTGCGGCTGGGTTGGATGAGCATGGTGATCTTCGCCGCGTCGATGGCGCTCGACCGAGTCAAAGGCCCAGACCTCACCTGGCTGCCGGGGGAGGACATCTATTGGTGGATCGGTCTCGTGGGAATCATCGCCGCGATTTACACAGCCGTCGGTGGCATTCAAGCGATGATTTGGACCGACGTCTTGCAGTGCCTGCTGCTGCTGGCCGGAGTGCTGTTGGCGATTGGCTACGTCGCCGCTGTTGACGGCACCGGCCCGATCGATTGGTGGACGACCGCCTCAAATACCGCAGGTCGCAACAACCTGCCGCCGGTATTTAGTTGGGACATCACCGTTCGCGTCACCATCGTGTTCGCGCTGATCAACAATTTCTTCTGGACGGTCTGCACTCATGGCTCGGATCAAGTCGTGCTGCAACGGTACTTCTCGGTGTCGTCGCTGAAGAATGCTCGACGGAGCTACTTCATCAACTTCATCGTCGATATCACGATGGCGACGCTGCTGTCGTTGTGCGGCTTGGCGCTGCTGGCCTTCTATTTGAAGCACGCAGATTTGACTCCCGAAGGCCTGCCGGCGGTGAAGGCGGCGGACAAGCTGTTCCCGCATTTCTTGGGGAATCAACTGCCGGCCGGGTTCGCGGGACTGGTCATCTCGGCGTTCTTGTGCGACGCGATTCAAACGTTGGAGTCTGGCGTCAATGCCATCACGGCGGTCGCGGCCAACGATCTGGTGCCGCGCCTGCGCCGTGGTCGACCGCGCATCCTGAACGATCTGATGTTCGCTCGACTGCTGAGTATCGCGATCACGGTCGTTGTCACAGCCAACGCCTATTTTGTGGCGAACCGCTACCGCACGATCCAAGAGACGCTCGTCGGGATGATGCCCAAATTCTTCAACCTCTTCGTCGGCCCGTTGGCGTCGCTGTTCATCATTGGCATGTTCTTGCCGCGCTGTACGGCTCGGTCAACAATCCCGGCGGTCGGTTGCTCATTCGGACTGGCGGTTGTCTGGTGTTGGTGGACAGAGATCTTCGGCACGGAGACTCGTCCGACATTCCTGCTGGCGATTGCAGTCCCGTGCCTGACGAGTATTTTGATCGCCGCGTTTTTGAGCTTGTT
>CAZILR010001150.1:0-1818 GCA_964539995.1 uncultured Planctomyces sp. | reverse complement strand
GGTCTTGATGGCGATGCGTGTCACACAACGACGCGGCAAGGTCGTCGTGCTCGGTTCGGTGCATCCGGAATACCGCGACACGCTGACGACCTACGTCCGGCATCTCGGTTGCGAGATTGTTGTCGTGCCGACACCACAGGGGACTGCCGATCCGAACGACGTCGCGCGACTGATCGACGACCGCACCGCCGCCGTCGTCGTGCAACATCCGAATTTCTTCGGTTGTCTCGAAAGCCCACGCGAAATTTTCGCCGTCGCGAAGCAACGCGGAGCACTGTCGATTTCGGTTTTCGATCCGATCAGCCTCGGCGTGTTGCGACGTCCGGCCGAAGACGGAGCCGACATCGCCGTCGCCGAAGGACAGTCGCTCGGCATCCCGTTGCAATACGGCGGGCCGTATCTCGGCATCCTCGCTTGCCGGCAAGAATTCGTGCGACAGATGCCCGGCCGGCTCGTCGGCGAGACCGTCGATCGCCACGGCAAACGCTGTTTCGTGCTGACGCTGGGAACTCGCGAACAACACATCCGTCGCGAGAAGGCCACGTCCAATGTCTGCACCAACCAAGGACTGCTCGCGCTGCGAGCGACCGTTTATCTTTCGTTGCTCGGCCCGCGTGGCCTGCGTGAGGTCGCCGAGTTGAGCTGCCAGAAGGCTCATTATGCGGCCGAACAATTGACCTCGACCGCCGGCCTCGACCTTGAGTTCGATCGGCCGTTCTTCAAAGAGTTCGTCGTCTCCTGCCGCGACAGTGCCACTGAGGTTGCTCACCGCGCCCGCGCCGCCGGATTCGACATCGGCCCCGCACTCAGTCGCTTCCCCACGCTCGCCGCAGAATACGGCGCGTCCGCCAACGAGTGGCTGTTGGTCGCTGCCACGGAATCTCGAACGAAGAACCAAATCGACAACCTGGCGAACGCCCTCCGAAAGTAGATCGTCGAACCGATGCGAAACCGACAAGCCACAAACCTGCTGTTTGAACTCTCGCACCCCGGACGACGAGCCGCGCGATATCCGACCTGCGATGTCCCCGCGAGATCGCTCGCTGAATTGTTGCCGGCCGAGCAACTCGCTCAGCAATCACCTGATCTGCCGGAGTTGACGGAACCGGATGTCATCCGGCACTTCACGAACCTATCGACATTGAACATGTCGGTTGACACGCACTTCTATCCGCTCGGCAGTTGCACGATGAAGTACAACCCCAAGCGGCACGAGCGGCTCGCGTCGCTGCCGGGACTGGTCGATCTGCATCCGTATCAGGACGAAGCCAGCCAGCAGGGAATGCTGGCGATGCTGTTCGAACTGCAAGAAATGCTTGGCGAGATCGCAGGATTGCCGGCTGTCTCGCTGCAACCAGCGGCAGGCGCGCACGGCGAGATGACCGCTCTGCTCACCGCCGCCGCGTACTTTCACGACCGAGGCGAACAGCGAACGAAAGTGCTCTTCCCGCAGAGTGCCCACGGCACGAACCCTGCCAGCGCGGCGATCGCCGGCTTCGAGTGCGTGCAGCTCAAAGGACGAGCCGATGGCTTCGTCGATCTTGACGAACTCAAAGCCAACCTCGACGACAAGACCGCCGTGTTCATGATCACGAACCCGAACACGCTCGGCCTCTTCGAGCGAGACATCGCGAAGATCGGTCACCTGCTGCACGACGTCGGCGGATTGGTCTACATCGACGGCGCGAACATGAACGCGATCTTGGGCATCACACGGCCGGGCGACTTCGGCGGCGACATGATGCACTACAACGTCCACAAAACATTCACCGGCCCACACGGCTCCGGAGGTCCGGGCGCAGGACCAATCGCCGTCCG
>CAZILR010001149.1:0-1822 GCA_964539995.1 uncultured Planctomyces sp. | reverse complement strand
TGCCAGACAATGTTGCCCCCCTGATCGTCCCCCGTTGCCATCCGTTTTCCATCGGCCGAGAACGCGAGGCCGTACACGCCCGCGTCGCCATGCTTGTGCCGAGCGACTTCCTCGCCCGTGGCCAGCTTCCGAAACGTGACTTCGCCATTCGTCAGTCCGACGGCGACCAAATCCGACTGTGGCACCAGAGCGTACGCGACGGCGTAGTTGTTCGCTCCGAACGTCGGCCAAGACACCGGTTGCTGCCCGACGAAATCGCCGAGGCTCGCGACCGCTTCGTTGCGGAGCTGCAACAGGTTTCGCTCCGGCGTTTCGACTTCGGAAGCGAGCTTGAGGCGTCGCCACGCTTCAGATTGATAGCCGGCCGAGCGTGCCAGCCGAATCGCTCGCGCTTCGCCAACGAGCGACTGATACAGATTGGCTCGTGCGGTTTCACGTTGCACTCGGAACCGATCACGTTCGTCGAGCACTCGCCAATAACTCACCCCGACGACGAGCGCGATCACTGCGACGGCAGACGCCATCGTGCTCGCCAGCATCGGATTCCTTTGGCCCCACAGCCACAGCCGACCGGCCATTCCGACGCGCCGAGCGCGAATCGGCTCGTGACGCTGAAAGCAGCGCAAGTCGTCGGCCAACTCCCCGGCCGTTTGATAGCGCCGATCCGGTTCCTTCGCCATCGCCTTGAGACAGATGGTTTCGAGGTCTACGGGGATGCCGATGCGACTGTGATGCGGAGCCGGCGGCTCGGCTCGCAAGAGCTGATCCAGAATGCTCGCCGTCGATCCCTCGAATGGCCGCCGTCCGCACAGCATCTCGTACAGTACGACACCCAAGCTGTAGACGTCCGACCGAGCATCGACCTGATGGCCGCCTCCACGAGCCTGCTCTGGCGACATGTACGCTGGCGTGCCAAGCAAGTCCCCTTCGCGAGTCAGCGTCACGTCCGCATCCAAGTGCAACGCGAGTCCGAAGTCGCTGAGCAACGGCACGCCGGATCGCTCTTGCGGCTCCGAGTTGGGCGGTGGCGGCGCGATCAGAACATTCGACGGCTTGACGTCGCGATGCACCAAACCGTTTTGATGCGCGTAGTCCAACGCTTCCGCGATTCGCAGAGTCCACCACGCGACCTGTTCGTGAGCCGGCGACGTCGTCTTCAACACGTCGGCCAACGTCTGACCGGGAATGAACTCGAAGACGATAAACGGCAGCCCGTCGTGCTCGCCGACTTCGTGAATCGGCACGATCGCCGGATGTCTCAGCTTCGCCGCCGCGCGAGCTTCACGCAGCAACCGCTCGCGCGAGTCGCTCGATCCCATCAGTTCCGCGTGTGGCAATTTAATCGCGACCTCACGCTGCAGACGCTGATCCAACGCGCGATAGACGGTCGCGAAGCCGCCGCGTCCGATGCGTTCCAGGAGCTGATACTGACCGACAAATTGCAGTTCCGTCCGCGACGACTCTTCCGTTCGTTTCGAAGAGGGCAACGGAAACAGCGGCTCGGTTTCGTCAGGATCGCGCGATGCGAGCGTACCGCCACGCCCTGCTCGATGACGCAGTCGATTCAAACTCGGTTGCAATTGCTCAAACCGCTTCGGAAACCGCCGTTGCAACTCCGCAGAATCTGGCAGCCGTTGGCACCGGCTACGGGCATTCAACTCTTCAATCAACAACTCCAGCGGTGCATCGTCCACCGAGCCGAGCTGCGGAAATCGCGCCAAGTACGATTCGATCCGCGCCTCTTCGCCGCGTGCCCACCGGTATTCCAAATCGACTTTGACCAACTCGCTCAACAACACCTGCCGTTCGTCGGAATGATCGC
>CAZILR010001148.1:0-1825 GCA_964539995.1 uncultured Planctomyces sp. | reverse complement strand
CGCAGAATCTCGGCGGCTCGCGACACGTCGTCGCGGCTGACATCAAGGTGCGTGCAGGCGCGAAGACGCTGTGCCCCGGAAGCGCCGATTTTCACGCCCCGTTCCAGCAAAGCCGCCGAGAGTTGCGCGGCGTTGCCGAGCTTCGGATCGACCTCGAAAAACACGAGGTTCGTTTCGACGTCCTCAACGTGGACCGACAGACCGTCGATCTTGGCAATCTCGCGAGCCAGCGTCTTCGCGTTGTCGTGGTCGATCGCGAGCCGCTCGACGTTGTTTTCCATCGCGAAGACCGCCGCCGCCGCGACGATGCCTGCTTGACGCAACGCGCCGCCGAACAGTTTGCGAACGCGACGGGCCTTGCGGATGTCGTCTCGACTGCCGACCAGCACCGATCCCATCGGGCAGCCCAGTCCCTTCGAGAAACAGATCGAGATCGTGTCGAAGTGTTGTCCGACCTCGGCCGCCGAGTAGCCCTTCGCGACGCACGCATTGAACAGCCGCGCGCCATCGAGATGCGTCTTCAAGCCATTGTCGTGAGCCCAGCCACAGACTCGCGCGAGTTGATCGAGCGGCCAGGCGCGGCCACCGCCGACGTTGGTCGTATTCTCCAAACACAACAACCGTGTGATGCAGAGATGCTGATTGTCCGCTCTCACTTTGCCTTCGAGGTCCGCGATGTCGAGCATCCCCAGCCGGCCAGGAATCGTTCGGGATGTGACTCCGCTGAGCACCGCCGGGCCGCCCGCCTCGAAGCAAGCGATGTGGCCAGTCGCTTCGATCAGCAACTCGTCACCGGGCACGCAGTGAGTTTTCACGCCCATTTGATTGGACTGCGTCCCCGAACAGGCGAAGACGGCGGCCTCTTTTCCCAGCGTCTTCGCCATCAACGCTTCGAGCCGATTCACGGTGGGATCCTCGCCCGACATGTCGTCGCCGACCTCCGCGCGAGCGATCGCTTCACGCATCCCGGCCGAGGGCTTCGTCACCGTGTCGCTGTAAAAATTGAAGAGCACGTCGGGCATCGAAAATTACTCCTGGGATGCGGACGCGGTCTGCCCACGTCGCTGTTGAATCTGTTTCATGGATTGTTGGAGAGCCTGTCGCGCGCGAGTTTGCAGCTCGCGCCGCCACTTCGGTACGTCCGAAGTTTGAGAGGCCGCACGCGGGTCTTGCAACAACTCGTGTCTGGCCAGGATTTGTCGTTGTTCCATCGCCGAAAACTCGCCTCGCTCGTCGCTAACTTCCGCTTTGAGCATCACCAACGCTTGCCGAGCGGCGTTCTCTTTCAATTGCCACAACCACGCGCGTCGGCGATCCGTCTGCTGACGCCGGTGGAGTTCTTCGATGCAAAATCGAAGCTCCGCCACACGTCGCGGCAGACCGGTCGAGACCTGCATCGTCATGTAATCCGCCTCCCGAAAGACGAGTCAGCGTAGTGCCGTTTGGCAGCCCGCATCAAGCCGTTGCCAAAGTCCGACCGATTCGCCGACGTTCGTGTGCGGGCTTTCATTTCCTTTGGCCGGTTTCTAACTTCGTTGCCCCACAAACTCGTGGCGAAAACCCAATTTGGACAGGTGCAGGACGATGAAAATTTATTTGAATGGCCAGCTTGTCGGCAAAGAGCAAGCAGTGGTCAGCGTGTTCGATCACGGACTGTTGTACGGCGACGGAGTGTTTGAAGGCATTCGAGTCTACGGCGGCAAGGTGTTCCTGCTGAAAGAGCACATCGACCGGCTGTACGAGAGCGCGAAGGCGATCCGTCTGGAAATCCCGATCTCTCCAGCGACGATGATTCAAGCCACGAAGGACACGGTCGCGGCGAACG
>CAZILR010001147.1:0-1827 GCA_964539995.1 uncultured Planctomyces sp. | reverse complement strand
GTCTCCGAAGTCATCACATCCATCATCACGCACCCGCAGCATCACGGGCAGACGTACCACCTGACGCCGCGCGAACGGATCACCTCCGTGATGATTCGCGACGTGCTCGAAAAATCCTACGGCTTCAACGGGGCCGAGTTCAGCGGCTACGGCAAGCCCCTCGAAAACCCGGACGACATCGAGCGCCTCTTCTACGAACAGATCCGCGTCTACAACTCGTACTGGCGCGATGACCCAGAGTTCGACACGACCAACCTGCAAGCCGCTTGCCCGCATCTCCCCTGCCCCACCATGAATGAAGAGCTGCTGCTGATGCTCTCCACCAAAGCTCTGGAAATGGACTTCCGATGGAAAGACAAGCCGGTCAAACGCGAGAAGGTTCCGGCCGTTTAGGACACCGCCTATTTCGGCAGGCCATTAGTCGCGCTGGAGAGCCGGCGATTCGCCATGTCTATGGCCGTTCCATGTCATCCGCGCAAGATAGACCCGCGGATCGATGTTTACATTGACTTGTTCCGCTCGACCATCGGCATAAGCGACGTTCAAAATGCCCATGTGATGCGAGCCTGGCACGGGAGAACGCCCGGGTAACACCCGTGGCTTTGGACGAATTGCGAACGGGCCAAGATTCGCTGACTTCACGGTCAAGCTGAGACGACCATCTTGGCTCAGCTCAAAAGTGATCCGGTCTTGGCTAATCACGAAGCCGATGTCGAACGTCTCCCGCGAGAGCCAGTTCCGAGCGTTCGAGTTCTCGGTAAAAAGCATCGTCGTGGTTTGCCCGTCGCCCTCGTTGACATCATCGAGTGTGAGTTGAAAGCGATCCTCGTGTGCTCGCCACAAAAGCCCCGTTGCATGAGTCAGCCGTCGTTCATCTTCCGTCACGCTTCCATCGCGATCCCAATCGACGTCAACCGAATGCGGACGAGCTTCACTGACCGCATCCGTCTTGGCGTCAGCAAGAAATCGTCCCCAGCCGGCATTCGCGACGTAGCTCAATCCGACATGCTGGCCGGCATTGGAGAGATCGGTTGGGCAAGTCAGCGTTCTGATGGTCAATGGTCTCTTTGTTCGTTGCCACTCCTTCTCCACCACAGCCGGATCGGCCTTCAAAGTCCGATACAGTGCGGCGCAGTCCAAATGCGGTAGCAGAGCAACTGACCAACCGAACTGACCGTCTTCCAATAGCGGCATGCGTCCTTGGTTGACGGTGGCATAATTGAGGGTTGCCAACACGATCTGCTTGAGGTTGTTTTGGCATTCCATGCGACGAGCAGGATGACCAGTTCGTCGCGAGCCTTGTGCGACCATCCAGATCACGAATCCCAACAAACCCACCAGCACAATCACTTCCAACCGGGTCAGGCCATCTCGAGCAACAACTCGTATCGGGAGCTGATGAATCAACGCTCGTTTCATGATGATGACTCCGAAGTCGCTCACCCGGCAGTCGTTCGCAGAGTCTCCAACGGAACCAGTGCGTTGAGATTGCCCGAACGAAAACCTTCCAGGTCGAGCGTCACGCAGCGGAAGCCGAGCGAACGGAACTCGCGGGAGATGCGTTCAAAGGTAGTCGCGTTCAACAGCGGTGTGACTTCCCCGAGCGCGACCTCGATGCGTGCGAGATCGTTGGCTTCGCAGCGGACTCGAAATTCACGGAGGCCGAACTCGCGGCGCAGGAAAGACTCGGCCGCGTCGATTCGGCGGACTCGTTCGGGAGTGACGGCAACTCCGTAGGCGATGCGGCTCGAAAGGCACGGCATCGCGGGCTTGTCCCAGCAGGGCAATGACCACAGTGGAGATTTGGACATCCTGGTTAAGAAGTCG
>CAZILR010001146.1:0-1830 GCA_964539995.1 uncultured Planctomyces sp. | reverse complement strand
GGCGAGGGTTTTGGTGGCTGCGGTGGTGGGGTTTTTAATGGGGGGGTCAAGTGCCTTTCGCCCTCGCCCCTTGGGAGTGGGCGGGGGTGCGGGATCCGGACTGCGTTTGACTCCCGTCTTTTGTCTCGTCGGATTTTGATGGCTCTGTCTTTGTGGCCGCTGTGGAGCGCTCGTTTCCCTCACCCGGCCTTCGGCCACCCTCTCCCAGAGGGAGAGGGGATTTATCGGTGGCTCTGGGCACGACTGACGTCACCACCAACGTCGCCGTTCCGACCAGATGCCGATCCAGACGCAGCGTCCAAATCAGATCGCCGTTCTCGCCGGGGCGTGATGTCTGTTCGACGATGCGAGCCGCTGCGTTCGCGATTTGGAATCGCAAATCCTTCCCGGCCGATGCCGCCAACGACACTTCGAGCACTCGCAAGCCACCGCCGGTGATCGTCAGTTCGGACTCGAAGTGCGCGTGCAGCGTTTGCTTGTCGAGCCGCGCGAAGGTCAGCGTGCGAGCGGCGACTCGCGACGGCTTGCGTTCGATCTTTAGCGTGCCGCCGAACCGCGTGTCTTGGTACTCGAAGCCCAGCCGTGCTCCGGGGACCGGCACGTTAGTGGGGTCGAGTCCATTGATCTCGCCGGGGACGACATCGAGATCGGCATCAGCCTTGATGACGTAGGTGCCCTCGGTGACGGAGGACTGCGGCAGACGCAGTTCCGGCAGAGCCACATCGACAGGCTTGTCCTCGACCGGCCAGCCGTCGGGATCGCGGTGTGCTCGGACTTCGAGCTTCGCCTGCTGACCCGGCCGCAACGGCTGCGGCAGTGGGATGCGAATGTGGTTGATGCCCGGCTCGTCTTCTTTCGTGCGGACTTGCCACGGCAACGGCTGACCGTTGACCGAGACTGCCGTCAACAACCACTCGGCTGGCAGCGAGACTTCCAATTCAAACAATGGGGCGAACGACGTCTCCATCGTCGCGGCGGTGATCAGGTCGAGACCGGTCGCCGTCAGGTCGAGGATCGAAGAAATGCTCGCCTGCACGTCCTGCTCTTTCGGCTGCGCGACGAAGCCCAACGAAAAATCTTCTTTCCAAACATCGAACAACAGCGCGACTTGTCCGGCGTCCGTTGCTCCCGTCGTGCCGATGGATTTGAGATCGGCATCGCTGACCGTTGCCGTGCGCACGCCGACCGATTCGACTGTTCGCAGCCGCACGGCCGGAGCGTGTTGCACCAGCGCCCGGCCGATGTGCGAGGTCACTTGATTGATCTTCAACGTCGGCACCTGCCACGACTCACCGGCTGGCACTGCCATCACGCCACGAAAGTCGATCCGCCGCGAACCATCAAACGACTGTCGATAATTCAGCGTGATTCGCGTCGAGTTTGCATCGTTCGGGTCGTCGGACAACTCCCACGCTTCGAGTCCGTTGGAATCGACATCGGTGATCTCCAACGTCTTCGGCACGACGCAGACCAGCCGGTCGAGCGGCGTGCCATGCACCTGCAACGCCGTGACCGCGTGCCAAGTGATCTCGCCCGGAGCGACTCGCAAACCGAACCCCGTCGTCGCGAACAGCAACGAATCGGTCGCTCGTTCGCGTTGCCGATCGGTGAGCTGAATCGCGACTGCGTTCCGCTTCCCGCCGACCGCCAGTTCGTAATTCGCCGGCTGATCGTTCGCCGCCGGACGCTCAACGCTCAGCCCATCGAGCTGTAAATGCTTCCCTGCCGGCACCGCGATCTTCAATGTCCCCGCGATTCCCGGCAGCACCCCGACCGATGCGACCTTGTCCGCACCGACCGCAGACAATGGCGTTGAAAGTTCGAGCGTCA
>CAZILR010001145.1:0-1830 GCA_964539995.1 uncultured Planctomyces sp. | reverse complement strand
TGTCTTGGCGCTTCGCTGCGACAGCGCATCGAACTTCTCGATCGGTTTCGGATCAGTATCCATCGCGGCGGGGATCGCCAACAAGAAATCCGCCAGATCGCTGGTGCCAACGTGATTGCCGTCCTCCGGCTGTTGACCATATCGCAGCGTGTAGACACCGGCTTTGATTTCTTGGCCTCGGAAGTCGGTGTATTTCGACTTCGCCTGCACCTGCAGCACGCCGAGCAATTCGCCGGGAGCAAACGGATACTTCACGCTCAGAGTCGGTTTGAAGTTCGCCTTTGTCGGCACTTCTTTGACTAGCCATACCGAGCACACCGCACCGCCTTTTTCGACGACTCCCTGTCCCTTCACTTCTACGACGGCGGCCACTTCTTTGGACAGCCCTTCCGGCAGTCCCGCGACCTCCTCCAACTTACCGTCCGCTCGAACGGAACTCGTTGATGAACACAGCGCGACGGAAACGATGACCAAGAACAACTTTTGCAAACGCATCGGATGAGTCTCCTCAATGAACTGGGCGAGCGGCAGTTTGGGGCCGCGATGTTGACGGACAAAATGATTGGCGAATGGTACTCGCGCTGTTGACTGAATTCATCAAACACAACAGCCCGGCTGTTCGGAAACAGCCGGGCTGAAATTAGGAATCTGCTCGCAGAGACGACTCAAGGAGCTACGACTTCACGCGGAATGTCGCCAGGAACGCGCTGCGGGTGTTGTTGTTCGTCCATTTGCCGTTCAGGCTTCCGCCCTGGTAGGACTGGCTCAGCGTGTAGGCGGGTGAGAAGTTTTCCACCTTCGTCAGCGGCTGGTAGTAGATCAACTCGTTGGTGCAGACGCAGTCGTTCTTCTTCATCTTGCGAGTTTCGATGGACGCCAACTTGCCGGCCGAGAACACCCCTTTGCCTTCGAGGTGATCGTTCTCCAGCTTGATCGGAGCCGCGACGACGTTGAGCACGTTTTTGGTCAAATCCTTTGCGTTGTTCTTGACGAACGCGACCAGCGCGTCGCGTTGTTCGGCCGAGGCATTCTCATCGACGATGATGACCGCCGCTGTCTTTCCCGGCTTCATCGGGAACACGCCATCGCTGCCGAGCGTTCCTTCGGCCTTCACAACCAGTGCCACTCCCAGGCCGTCGATTGTCACGTCTTTCCAAGTTCCCTGTTCAATCTTCCAAGCCATCACGGCTTCTTTGCCGGCGAGGGCCATTTCCGCATTGGCAAAGCACGGCCCGGTGTAGACGTCGCAGGTCCGAGCCTCCAAATATTCACCCGTGATCGTGCCGGCGAACGCTGCGTCGGCCGAGACCATCAACAACATGCTCGTCAGGAGAAAAAGCGTTCTCATCATCAAACTCCTATAGGCCAGCGGAATTCCACGTTGCGGGTGCAACGGCGGAGATTGTTTCTTCGAGGGAGGCAAACTGACAAGGGAATTTTGGGGATTGCTCTCACTTGGCCGCCGCTTGAGCGGTCGCTTCGGGTGGCTTGGGCGGATCGAACTGGCGAATCGGCTGAGCGTTCGTGCCGTTCCAAACGCGGAGGACTCCGTCTTCGCCTGCGGCGACGACGATTTGCTCATCGCGGGAAACTGCGGCGCAGTACATGAAGTCGGTCCCTCCGGCAAACGCTCGTGGTTGCGACCCATTGGCCGCGTTGTGGTATCGCACGGTCTTGTCGCCGCCGGAACTGATCACGTTCTCGGTGACACCCAGGAAGCGGATCGACGTCACCTGCTTGGTGTAGCCGGGGATCGTGCGAGATTGTTCGCCGGTTTCGACGTTCCAAATTTTGATGGCGTTGTCGGCCCCAGCACTTGCGATCAGGCTG
>CAZILR010001144.1:0-1838 GCA_964539995.1 uncultured Planctomyces sp. | reverse complement strand
TCTTCCAGTCGTCGGAAATCTACGGCGGCATCAACGGCTTCTGGGACTACGGCCCGCTCGGCGTCGAACTGAAACGCAACGTCCGCAATGCGTGGTGGAACGACATGATCACCAACCACGACGAGTATTCAGTGCCGGCCGGTGCCCCGCGCGAGTTTCAAATGTGCGGGATCGAAACGTCGATCATTATGCACCCGCAGGTCTGGAAAGTCTCCGGGCACTTCGACTTGTTCTGCGACAAGAAAGTGGACTGTCACACCTGCAAAGGACGTTTCCGCGCGGACCACCTCAAGTCCAGTCAGTGCCCCCAAAAGCCGAGCAAATGCCCCGGCGAGCACGACGCCTGCAAGCTCACCGAACCTCGCGACTTCAACCTGATGTTCAAGACGACGCTTGGGGCGATGGGAGGCGAAGACGATGTCGCCTATCTCCGCCCGGAAACTGCACAGGGCATGTTCGTGAACTTCAAGAACGTGCTCGACAGCATGTCCTGCCGCGTCCCTGTCGGGATTGCTCAGATCGGCAAGAGCTTCCGCAACGAGATCACGCCCCGCAACTTCACGTTCCGTTCGCGCGAGTTCGAGCAGATGGAGATGGAGTTCTTCTGTTACCCGGCCGAATCACGGCAGTGGTATCAATACTGGCGCGACCGCCGCTTCGCGTGGTATCAGAACCTGGGCATCGCCAGCGACAACTTGATTCTCCGCGATCACGCGCAGGATGAGCTGTCGCACTACTCGGTCGGCACGGCCGACGTCGAATACGCCTTCCCGTTCCTCGGCCCCGGCGAGTACGGCGAACTCGAAGGGATCGCGCATCGCGGTGACTTCGACCTGCGATCGCATAGTGAAGGGAAACTTTGCAAAGGCCCGAACGGTCTCGAACTGGAGAAGACCGACGACGGCTCGCCGAAATACAAAGGCTCCGGCAAAGACATGAACTACTTCGATGACCAGACACGCGAGAAGTTCCTCCCGCACGTCATCGAACCCGCCGCTGGAGCCGACCGCGCGACGCTCGCGTTCCTCTGCGAAGCCTACAACGAGGACCAACAGCCGGACGAAAAAGGGGAGATGCAGTCGCGCGTCTATCTGAAATTCCATCCGAAGCTCGCGCCGGTCAAAGTCGCCGTCTTCCCGCTGATCAAGAAAGAGGGGATGCCGGAGAAGGGCTTGGAGATTTATCGAGCACTCAAGTCGGCAGGCATCGCGGCCGTCTACGCTCAGCAAGGAGCAATCGGCAAACGCTATCGCCGCCAAGACGAGATCGGCACCCCGTGGTGCATCACCGTCGATGGCGACACGATGACCGCCGGCACGGTCACGCTCCGCGACCGCGACTCGCTGGAACAAATCCGCCTGCCGGTGACGGGCGTCGTCGACGAAATTGCTCGCCGACTCCGCGCCTAGCAATCACCCCACCGGGCTTGCCCCGGTGGCTCGCGGGTCTTTGCACTACTTCAGGTTGAGTTAGACAAGAAAATACACAAGAAAAGAGTAGTGCAGAAGACCGCGAGCCACCGGCACAAGGCCGGTGGGGTTTGTTTCATTCGGGGGCTGCGATGTCTTGGTCTGTGTTGCTCGAAGACGGTCCAATCCTGGCGATCAACAAGCCGGCCGGATTGCTGACTCAAGCTCCGCCTGGAGTGCCGTCGTTGGAGGCCGAGGTCAAAGCGTGGCTCAAAGAACGTCACGACAAACCGGGCAACGTGTATCTCGGCATTCCACATCGGCTCGACCGAAGTGTCTCCGGCGTGATCGTCTTCACACGGAACTCGAAGGCTGCCGCTCGCATGGCGGAGCAGTTCGAGCAACGCACCGTTCGCAAAGTCTATTGGG
>CAZILR010001143.1:0-1850 GCA_964539995.1 uncultured Planctomyces sp. | reverse complement strand
GAAATTGGCCATCTTCGACCGAGACCACTTCCGCCAAGCTTTTGTAAAGCAGCGTGAAGGCTCGTCGCACGGAGACAACGTGAACCGGAGCGTAGGCTCGATTCAGAGCCAAGACGCTGGCTTGCATCGCCGATGTCGGACCAGAACGGACAGCAACAGAAACAGGTCGTGTAGAAATCATGAGACCATTCCAACGGTCAGAGGTCGGAACGGTCGAATCTCGCTTCCCAAGCGGGCGGGATTCTAACGGCAGGTTTTTCGCCAAACAACAGCGACGTTGACAAACTTGGCGTCAAGCAACCCAAGAAGCGGCCGGCTGCCATTGATCTTTTCAGTCACGAACGGCGTCACTACGTTCCACCACGATGAATGTCCGTCGGCAAGTGGCAGAGAGGATGAACGATGAGATGGAGCTGGCAGGGATGGGTGTTGCTGATCTTGACTGTCTGCGACACATCTGTGTTCGCCGCTGAAAAGGTCGAACTTGCCGAGCCGGAAGCGGACGCACGAGTGAGATTGGTGCGGAGTCATGTGCAAGTCAGCGGGCAGCTTCAAACGGCGGCCGGAGGCGGCAAAAAAATCCCGCTCAAGCTGAGTGCTGACGCACAATACCGCTTCCTCGAACGACGTCTGAGCGGGGCGGGGCGTGATGCCGAGACATTGCGGGCGGCGAGGCTGTATCGGTTTGCCAACAATGAGGCCGAGGTCACTCCGGCCGATGCACCGACCGGAGCCACACCGAAGAAATCGACGTTGAAGCTCCCCGAAACGAAACATCTGATTGTTGCTCATGGACGCCGCGAAGGGGCCATGCTCTACAGTCCCACCGCGACGTTGACCTACGATCAACTCGATCTGATCAGCACGCCGGGAGACAGTTTGTCGCTCTTGAGCCTGTTGCCTCGCGAAGAAATTGCAGCCGGCGACTCTTGGAAACCAGAAACCTGGGCCGTACAGATGTTGTGCGGCATCGAGGCGATGACCAAAGGCGAAATCACCTGCAAGCTGGAAGAGGCTGATGGCAAATCAGCTCGCGTCACATTCACTGGAGGAGGTGAAGGAGCGACACTCGGCGCGCCAACGACCGTCCAGCTCGCCGGTGAGTTCACGTTCGATCGAGTCGCCAAACTGATGACTCGCGCGCGTGTGACGCAGACGGAAGGGCGTTCCATCGGTGCGGCCAAACCGGGACTCGAAGTGACCGCCAATGTCACTCTCGAACGCTCTCTATCGGATGACAATTCCGATGCCAAACTGCTCAGCGACGCTGCCGTGGCGGAACTCCCCGTCGAACCGGCCGCCGAAATGCAGTTCCTGCGATTTGAGTCGTGGGGCACTCGGTTTTATCACGACCGCGACTGGCACCAGTTTCATCAGACCAACGACGTTGCCGTCTTGCGTTTGATGGAGCACGGCAGTCTGCTCGCACAAGTCAATGTCTCGCCGATCCCGGCTGCGGCCGCCGGCAGCCACACGTCCGAGGAGCAATTCCAAACAGACATCCGCCAGAGTCTTGGCAAGCGGCTGAAGTCGATCACCAAGGCCGAGCAACTCAAGCCTCGCAACGCGAACGACCGACGCTTTCTGTTTCGAGTATCTGCGGACGGTGAAGCGGACGGAGTTCCGATGACGTGGTTCTACCACCTCTGTGCCGCACCGAATGGCCAGCAGGTCTCGTTCGTGTTCGCCGTCGAAACGAAGAACCTCGAAAAGTTCAACAACCGCGACCTGAGCCTGGTCCGTTTGCTGGAGTTCATCCCCACGCGATCGGCGGCGAAGTAGCGACACTCCCCAGAGTGTGGGTTTCCCACGTTCTGTAAGCTATCAGTATCAGTCAACAACAAGGAGGG
>CAZILR010001142.1:0-1851 GCA_964539995.1 uncultured Planctomyces sp. | reverse complement strand
GCGATTCAACGGCGAAACTCGCTCGCCGACGCGGCATCACGGTTTTGTTCGCATTCTGCTGCCCGTTCGTCGAGTCGGCGATGCGTCCGGCTTTCGTTTCATGCCGAAGCTCGAACCGCACTTATCGGAACCACAACCGAAGAATCCGAAAGACAAAGATTCCGCCCCCAACGAAACCAAGACGCCGTGATCGAAACCAACCAACTCACGAAACGCTACGGCGACTTGATCGCCGTCAACAACATCAACCTCAAGTTGTCCGAGGGGGATGTTTTCGGATTCATCGGCCCCAACGGTTCGGGCAAGACGACCACGATGCGCATGTTGGCGACGCTGCTCAGCCCCGATTACGGCGAGGCGTACGTCTGTGGCAAGTCAATCTACACGCACCCGCAGGAAATTCGCCGGTTGGTCGGCTTCATGCCTGACTTCTTTGGCGTGTACGACGACATGACCGTCATCGAGTACCTTGAATTCTTCGCCGCCGCGTACCGCATCAACGGCCCGGCTCGACGAGCGGTCTGCGAGGAAAAATTGGAACTCGTGGACATGGCCTTCAAGCGGGACGCGATGGTCAACCAGTTGTCGCGCGGTCAAACACAACGCATCGGACTCGCTCGCGTGCTGCTGCACGAGCCACAGGTACTGCTGCTCGATGAACCCGCGAGTGGCCTAGACCCGCGTGCCCGTATCGAAATCCGCAACCTGCTCAAAAAACTTGGTGAGATGAAAAAGACAGTCATCGTCAGCAGCCACATCCTGCCGGAACTCGCCGACGTCTGCACGCGCGTCGGCATGATCGAGAAAGGCGTCCTCATCGTGGATGGCTACGTCGATGAGGTCATGCGCAAAGCTCGGCGCAGCATCCTGCTGCTGATCCGAGTGAAAGATCGCCTCGACGCCGCCGACGCGCTGATTGAACAACACCCCGGTGTGCAGTCGATCGAAACCAAGAATGGAACGATCTTCGCGACGCTCAATTCCGACGTGCTCGACTACAGCGAGCTTCCGACCCTGCTGCTGGAAGGCGGCTTCAAGCTGACGCTGTTCCGCGAAGAAGAGGTCAACCTCGAAACCGCCTTCATGGAGCTGACCAAAGGCTTGGTGCAGTAGGGACGTCGCATCTGCCCGCTGAGTGAAACCTCTGCGTCAGTGAGCGGCGAAACGTCTCTGGGCGTACGATTCCAAAAAGCCGCACGACGAGCAACGGAACGTGCCAATCGGTATCGCTGGGCCGGACTTGATACCACGCCAAAAGGAACTTTCCGGAGCACCGGGAATCCAACTCGCAACAAGCTGCCCTCCGTAAGTGTGGTCGAGGATGAAGCCCTGCATCATCTCGCCGTCACACTTCGGGCAGCGTTTTCCGACATCGACGGATTCAAGAATCGGTTCGCTCATTTCATTCTCCCAAGCAAACGAGACTTCCGTCGTTCCCTTCGGCTCCGATGACCAAGCACCCCTCGCCGACCGCTGGTGACGCCGAAATCCCGCGGCCGGGGACTTGATGCTTTTCGATCAGCGTGCCGTCGGCGAGTTTGGCCTCGTAGAGAAAACCGTCTCGGTCGCCAACAACGACCGGCGAACTGTTGACTTGACTGCGAGTGGCGAGCTTCCAGACCCCTTTGCCGGTGGCTCGGTCGATGGCGTGAAGTTGTTTGTCTTGGCCGCCGATCAGGACCAGCTTGTCGGTCAGCGCGGCCGACGAGTGATACGGCTGGTCGCGCTGCTCATCGCTGTAGGTCCAGACGATTTCTTTCTTGCGCCAGTCGAGGCAGATGACTTCGCTCTCGTGCGTGCCGACAAACAGCAGGTCGCCGCTGACGGCCGGCGATGCAATCAGGAATCGTT
>CAZILR010001141.1:0-1851 GCA_964539995.1 uncultured Planctomyces sp. | reverse complement strand
GCCCACCGAGGCAAGCTGTGGGCGGAGCAGAACGCCGATCGCGGCGCGACGTTCTTGTTCACGCTGCCCGTCGATGACACGGTGACAAGGTGAGGGGGTGACAAGGTGACAAGGTGAAACGCAGCAGACTTCTGGCCTTCTTCACCTTGTCACCGTGTCACCCCCTCACCGTGTCATCGCCCCGCATTCCGGCTAAACTCCCGCGCACCACAAACTCCTCGAAAGGCTGACCAACTTGACCGCCGCGACTGACACCGCCGCACCGCCGGCACTCTTGGATCTCAATGGCACCCCCATCGCCGACACATTCGCCGAGGCGTTTCCGATCACCGCCACGCGGCTAGTCATCACCGCCGCAACCGAGACTTGGGCACGGACGGCGGCCAGTGAACTCTGCGGCTTCGCCACCAGCGTTATCGCTTGTGACTGCGAAGCGGCACTCGAACGCGCGATTCCTGCGGACGACACACCTGACGGCCGGCCGGGAGTCAGCGTGTTGTTGTTCGCCTTCAGCCGTGACGCTCTACAAAAAGCGGCCACCGAACGAGTCGGCCAATGCGTGCTGACCTGCCCGACGACCGCCTGCTACAACGGCCTGCTCGACACTCCACGCGACAAACAAATCAACGTCGGCGGACAACTACGATTTTTCGGCGACGGCTTTCAAGCCTCGAAGAAACTCGGCACCCGCCGCTTCTGGCGCATCCCGGTCATGGACGGTGAGTTCGTCTGCGAAGAGCGCATCGGCACGATCAAAGGAGTTGCTGGCGGAAACCTGCTGA
Source organism: uncultured Planctomyces sp. (assembly GCA_964539995.1). Lineage (GTDB taxonomy): Bacteria > Planctomycetota > Planctomycetia > Planctomycetales > Planctomycetaceae > SXKJ01. The sequence continues at coordinate 1,069 of CAZILR010001141.1, read as the reverse complement.
TCTGTGCTGTCGATCAAACTCAGTCGTTGCGAGCCGCCGAAGCTGCGGCCAACGCCATGCGCGAAGTCGCCGACGTCGCATTGCCGTTCCCCGGCGGCATCGTTCGAGCCGGCAGCAAAGTCGGTTCGCGCTACAAGAAATTGAAGGCCAGCACCAACGACGCCTATTGCCCAACGCTGATGGCTCAGACGCAGAGTGAACTGCCCCCCGGCACCGCTGCCGTCTACGAATTGGTGATCGACGGACTCTCTGCCGATGTCGTCCGCGCCGCGATGCGAGCCGGCTTGCACGCCGCGTCGCGATGCTCCGGCCTGACGCTCATCACCGCGGGTAACTACGGCGGCAAGTTGGGACCGCACCATTTCTATTTGCGCGAGCTGTTATGACGGAGCACAGCCCAACTGCCCCGAACGATCCCGTCGTGGATGCTCGCACAGCGCGACGATTTGCGATGCTGCTGATCATCGTCACGTCGTCGGCAATGTCGTTCACGCAGATTCTGCAAGCTCCGCCGTTGCAATCGGCGAATGATCGTTCTCGATGGGCGACTGTCTGGTCGCTCGTTGAACGAGGCACTTACCAGATTGACGAGATCGACGCCGCTCCCGGTTGGGGCACGATCGACAAAGTGCGGCACGAGGGGCACTTCTATTCGACGAAGCCGCCGCTCCAGAGCACGCTCGTCGCCGGAGTTTATTGGTGCGTCAAACAAATCACCCACTGGAACCTGACCGACCAGACGGCAGAGGTTTCCCGAATCATCCTGCTGCTGGTGAACTGGCTGCCGCGACTCCTCTCGCTGATCGTCACGGCGATGCTGGTCGAGCGATACGCTCGCCGTGACTTTGGCAAACTGTTCGTGCTGGCGGTCGCGAGTTGGGGAACGCTGCTCGATCCGTTTACTTCGTCGCTCAACAATCACTCGCCCGCCGCAATCTGCGTCGTACTGGCGATGTACCCTCTGCTGCGAGTCCTCAGCGACGGCGAGCAACGCAAACGGTACTTCGCGCTGACGGGCTTCTTTTCGGCAGCAACCTTCACGCTCGAAATTCCGGCGGCGTTGATGGTC
>CAZILR010001140.1:0-1852 GCA_964539995.1 uncultured Planctomyces sp. | reverse complement strand
TTTCCGATATTCCGATCACTCCATTCTCCATCCGAGGTGTGTCATGGCTGCGCCGCAAAGTAAACCAATCGGGTATCAGGTCGCTGTCATCGTGTTGTCGCTGGGAATCGTGATTCTCGGCACATTGGTCTACATGGACCAAAAGCAGATTCGGCAAGTGACCGCGGAGAATCTCAAATCCACCGCTGATCGCCAAAAGATCGAAGGGTTGGAGAGGTCCTTGCGAGAGCAATTCGAGGATCTCAAAAAACTGACCGGCAACCCTGGCGATGATTACGGCTTGGGAGACGACCAGAACGTCAGCAAAGTCCGCGGCAGCAATTTGGCGGACATCGCCAAGGCGGGCACGATTGCCGATCCTACTCATAAGGCCGCTATCAACACGCTGCTGCAGCGGGCCAACGATCTGGAACGCGACCGCGACAAAATTCGCACGGAATACGACGCCTTGCAGCGGACACTGCTCGACCTCAACAAACAATACCAGGTGAAGGTCGATACGCAGATTGCCGCGACCGCGAAAGCCGATGGCGATCTGAACGCTGCCATCAAGAACAAGGATGAAGAGGTTCGCGTGAAGCAAAAGCGGATCGACGAACTCACCACCGCTGCGAATGAAGCGGCGGCGGAACTCGAAAATGAAAAAGCCGCACATGCCGCTGATGTCAAAAAGCTCGAACTCGACTTGGGCACCGTCAAGAAGATCAACATCCGGCTCACGGAGGAGATCAACAAGATCACCAAGACCAGCTTTGAGGTCGCTGACGGCGAGATTCGCTGGGTCGATCACCAAAATGGTCGTGTTTGGATCAACCTTGGCGAAGCGGACAACCTGCCAAAGAAAACGACCTTCAGTGTTTACACAAAAAACCACAACGGTGTGGCTCGTGGCAGCGATGACATCAAAGGGGCGATCGAAGTCACCCGTATTATTGACGCGCATACTGCGGAAGCACGCATTATCAAGGACGAACTGTATCAGCCGATCGCCAAGGGAGACCCGATTTTTACGCCTATCTGGAGTCCTGGCCGCAAGGAGAACTTCTCCTTCGTGGGCATTATTGACCTCGACGGTGATGGCAAGAGTGATCGACAGCAATTGCACGAGTTGGTCGCGGCGGCCGGTGCCACCATCGACAACGAAGTCGATGACGACGGCAAGCGCATCCGCTACATGAAGTTTCCCAATGACTTCATTGAGCACGGTGAAGGTGTCCCCGGCATTGACGTCAACACGAAGTTCCTAGTCCTCGGCGAGATTCCCGATATCGCTCTCGCCGGCAAGGACGAAGACAAGGATCGCATCGGACGAATTTTGAAGCACCGAAAAACTCTCGGTGACGAGGCTCAACAGCAGGGAGTGCGGGTCGTGAACCTCAACGACTTCCTGTCGTGGATTGGTTATCAGCCGCAACGCAAATTGTTCGTCCCCGGAGCCGAGAAGGGCTACGAACTGGACGCTGGTCAGCGGCCAGCGCCGATCGATACGCGGGCGAACCGAGTCTCCGGTGCAATCAGCGGCAACAAGAAGATCAAGCCGTCTACGTCATCTGGTCAGACCAGCCCGTTGTTTAGCAAGTAGTCCGATCGTGGGGCAGTTTTTCAACCTGCCTGCCGTGAAGGGCAGGTTGAAAACCTGCCCCATGTTCAACGGGCTGAGCCGAATTGGGCAGGAGTTGCGATCCGCTCGCGAACCGAGTTCGCGTTTTCCGCGAGGACGTCGAGCGTCTCACAATGCAAGTGGATGTCTCGGCAGGCTTCCTCCCACGCTGGGAATAAGCCTTCGCTGATCCGCTGCCGAGCCAAATCCGCAGCGAGTTGATCGACCTGTCGCTGCAAGCCACGACGCAAA
>CAZILR010001139.1:0-1852 GCA_964539995.1 uncultured Planctomyces sp. | reverse complement strand
GTGCAGGCCCAGCATCGCCGCGAACGCGACCAGCGCGAGAAAACTGAGCAAAACGTAGAACGAGTTCTCTGCTCCAACGCCGCCAATCGCCAACTGCCAACCGATCAACGCCAACGGAATCGCAATCAACTCTTTCGTGTTGAACAATACACCGCCGAGCTTGCCGAAGACGAACTCCTTCGCCGAGATGTCCGTGACCAACAGCAACTCCAGTGTCTTCGTGTCCTTCTCGGTCGTGATCGAGGTCACTCCTTGAGCATTCACCAACAGCAAGCTCAACAGACCGAGCGAGACAAATCCGATTCCCGCCGGAGTGACCACGCCCAGCAGCATCTCGCCGCTACCGCTCGACGACCACAACGTCGAGACGACGAACGCCGCGATCGCGTAGTACACGAGCTTGATGAGCACCATCCGCCGGCCATACGCCCGCGTGCAGATTTCTCGCCACAGCACCGGGTTCGTCCAGATCGTCCGATGTCGCACGCGCGTCTCGCCGACCACCTCCGTCTTCTCCGTCTTCGGCGGTGCGAACGATGCTTGATTCGGATTCCAGACTCGCAATCGCACGATACTCACGCTGATCAGAGCGACCGCCAACGTGCTCAACGCGATGATCGATCGCCCCGCAACCTGCGAGTAGGTCAGCCCGCCATGCGTCTCAAACGGATTCATCACCGACAACAATGCGCGGTACGGATTCAACAATCCCGCCACGCCGCCAACCACCGACGACGAACCTGCAACAGCCACGACGGCCTCGACGGCACCGAGAAACAAAACCAAACCCAGCACACAAATCGCCAATGTCTGAAACGTCTTCTCACGCCAGAAGGCGACCAGTCCGCCCCATGCTCCCGACGCGAACGTCGCAGCCGTGCAGAGCCCAATCGCCCAAGCCACTTGATCGGGCGCGACGCCCCCCAATAACAACGTCACGCAGAAGACCGGCACCGACGTCGCGACCAGCACCAACGGCAGCAGCAAGCTCGCCAGCAATTTTCCGAGCACCATCTCACGCCGACGCAGGTCCGTCATCAGCAGCAGGATCAACGTCTGCCGGTCCTTCTCCTGAGCCACATTTCCCGCCGCGAACAGCATCCCAAAGAACAGCACCAATGTCATTTGCAGCAGCGAAAAGATCTGAAAGATCAAGCTGCCAAAATGTGCGACATCCCCAAGACTGCGCACCTGTTGCCAGCCGAAGGTCGCTTGCCCGGCCGTGTACATCAGCACGAACAAGCCGGCGACGTAACCCGATCGAATCAAGAAATGCCGCAACCGTCGTGGCGTCGTCAGAGCTTCTCGGCTGAAAATGGGACCGGCGAACAAAATCGTCTCCTTCAGGGGTCACTCGTTATTTCTGCCAGTGTCCGCTGCGTCCGCCGGTCTTCTCCAGCAACTCGATCGGGCCGATCGACATTCCGCGATCGACCGCTTTGCACATGTCGTAGATCGTCAGTGCGGCGATGCTGACCGCTGTGAGCGCTTCCATCTCGACGCCAGTTCGGCCATGCACTCGGACAGTCGCTTCGATGCGCACGGTGTTCGCGTCGGCAATTTCAAAAGCGACCTCCGCGCTGTCGAGCCCCAGCGAATGACACAGCGGAATCAGCTCGGCCGTTCGCTTGGTGGCCATGATGCCGGCCAGTCGAGCGACCTCGAAGACATCTCCCTTCGCGACCTGTTTGTTGAGGATCAATTCCAGGGTCGCTGGCTGCATCCGCACGAAACCGACCGCACGAGCTTGCCGGAGCGTCACCTCTTTCGAGCTGACATCCACCATGCGACTCGCGCCGCTTTCGTCGAAGTGCGTCAGTTCGGGCATGAAGATTACTCGGCGACCGCTTCC
>CAZILR010001138.1:0-1852 GCA_964539995.1 uncultured Planctomyces sp. | reverse complement strand
CAGAAAAAGAAGCACGCCAACAACACCAAGACGCACCAAACGCAGCTCAAGGAAATCCGACTGAGGCCCAAGACCGGCGAACACGACATCGAGTTTAAGGTCAAGCAGGCTCGCACCTTCTTGGAGCACAAAGACAAAGTGAAAGTCAACGTCCAGTTTAAGGGGCGTGAAAACGCTCACCACGAGCGCGGACGCGAGGTACTGGATCACTTCGTCGCCGGCTTGGAAGACATCGCCAAGGTCGAGCAATTCGCCAAAATGGACGGTGCCAAGAACATGTCAGTCGTCCTGGCCCCCAAATAACGTGGCCAATGTGCCTGGCAGCAGCCGAAGACACCTCCACCACGAAATCCATAACGGGATCAGTGGAAACGAACGGGAACGGTCGCTAGAGTGCCCCGCTCTTTCGACCGCCCTGCGGCCTCGGAAGTTGATTTGTCTGTCAAATTTTGCAGATCTCGCGACCATCGAGTTCATTATGCCGAAGCAAAAGACCCACAAGGGAATCAAAAAGCGTTTCACGGTGACGGCGAAAGGCAAAGCCAAGCACCGCAACGCGAATCGCGGCCACTTGCTCAGCGGGAAATCTGGCAAGAGCAAGCGTCAAAACCGCCAGGATGGCGTGCTGGACAACTACCAAGCTGACCGCATCGTCGAGGCGTTGAGGCCGATTCTGTAATTGATCCCCCATTTGAAATTTTCGATTTCAAATCGCTGATTGCCATCTGAAAGTTCGCCATGCGTATCAAGTCAGGTTCGATTCGTCACCGCAAGAAGAAACGCATCTTCAAGGAAGCCGAAGGCCGAGTTGGTGGCCGTCGCCGTTTGTGGCGCACGGTGATCGATGGAGTCATCAAAGGCCGCGTCTACGCCTACAAGGGCCGCAAGATCAAGAAACGCGACATTCGCGCCTTGTGGATCACGCGTTTGAACGCGGCTTGCATGATGCGTGGCCTGTCGTACTCCAAGTTCATCCACGGCTTGAAGCTCGCGAATGTTGAGTTGAACCGCCGCACGCTCAGCGAGTTGGCAATCCGCGAACCACAGATTTTTGATGAGATCATCGCCCTGGTGAAGGGAGCACTCGCGAAGGCGGCCTGAACCTCGGCTGATCACTGATCGAGAACACCCAAGGGCGAAACCAGCGCTGAGCCGAATTGCTCAACGCCAGTTTCGCCCTTAATCGTTGGATGCCTCATGGACCTGCTGCAACAGTACGAAGACTTCGCAAACGTCGCCTTGGCCGCGCTCGCTGCGGCGCAAGATGCCGCCGCTGTCGAAGCTGCTCGAGTCGAATTTCTCGGCAAGAAGAGCGGTCGGATCAAGGCGTTGCAGGACTTGCTTGGCAAAGCGACTCCGGAACAGCGGCCTGTGCTCGGAGCAAAATTCAACGACGTGCGGCAGCGAGTGACCGCCGCACTGGAAGCTCGGCAACAAGAACTCGCGAAGCCGAAAGCTTCGCTGACGGCGATCGACATTTCGTTGCCCGGCGAACCGATCCGTTTGGGACGGCGGCATCCGCTCACGCAAACAATGGACGAGTTTCGCGACATCATCGGCCGCATGGGCTTCACCGTCGTCTACGGTCCAGAACTCGAAGACGAATGGCACAACTTCGAGGCGCTCAACATCCCGCTGGATCACCCCGCACGCGATCCGCTGGAGAATTTTTATCTCGCCGCTGCGAAGACAGCCGCTGGAGGCCCGGTCTTGCTCCGCAGTCAAACCTCGACCGTTCAAATCCGAGTGATGGAGAAAACAAAGCCGCCAATTCGCATCGTCTCGCTTGGCCGCGTTTATCGGCCAGACACGATCGACGCCACGCATTGTTGCATGTTCCATCAAATGGAAG
>CAZILR010001137.1:0-1855 GCA_964539995.1 uncultured Planctomyces sp. | reverse complement strand
GCCATCAGGCCGCGCATACCAGCCAACTGGCGAATTTGTTCGACGCCACCACGAGCACCCGAGTGCGCCATCAAATAAATTGGATTCACATACGCGCCGTCTTCGCGGAGGTCGTGCTCCAACTCGTGCATCATCGTTTTAGTGATCTGCTCACGGGCGTGAGTCCAGTGATCGAGAACTTGGTTGTATCGCTCCTGATCGGTGATCACGCCTCGGTCGTACAGCTTCTGGGCTTTCAGCACGAGATTCTCGGCGTCGCCGATAATCTTTGGCTTATCGGGAGAAGTTTTGAGATCGCTCGCCCCGAACGACAGGCCAGACCGAGTCGACTCACGGAATCCAAATTCCTTCATACGGTCGAGCAAGGCGATTGTTTCGCGACGACCGAGCTCCAGATAGCAGTCGGAGATCACTCGCTGCAGATCTTTGCTGCGCATAGTGATGTTGTAGTAGGCCGATTTTTCGTTGAGGATGTCGTTGAACATCACACGGCCCGGCGTTGTCACGATCAATCCACCCGGCTTGTGCGTATCGGCCCCTTCACCAATGACTCGCTTATCTCGCGGTAGACGCAGTTTGATTTCCGCATGGCGACTCACCTTGCCTTGTGCGAAGGCGAGATGCAGTTCCGCGACGGAACCGAACGTCAACCCTGCCCCCGGCCGCCCCGCTCGACTCAATGTGGCGTAGTAGCAACCCATCACGATGTCTTGCGACGGGCTGATGATCGGAGCACCGTTCGCCGGGCTGAAGACGTTATTTGTCGACATCATCAACGTCGTGGCTTCGACCTGAGCTTCGATCGACAACGGCAGATGCACAGCCATCTGGTCGCCGTCAAAGTCGGCGTTGAAGCCTTTGCAGACCAGCGGGTGAATGCGGATCGCGTTGCCTTCGACGAGCACCGGCTCGAAGGCTTGAATGCCCATGCGGTGCAGTGTCGGAGCACGATTCAGCAACACCGGATGATTAGTGATGACCTCGTCGAGGATGTCCCAAACATTTTCGTCTTTACGTTCGAGCATCCGTTTCGCCGACTTGATCGTGTCAGCGTGACCGAGTTCTTTGAGCCGTCGAATGACGAATGGCTGGAAGAGTTCCAGCGCGATCTTCTTCGGCAGGCCGCATTGATGCAGCAACAACTCCGGGCCGACGACGATGACCGACCGGGCAGAATAGTCAACACGTTTGCCCAGCAAGTTTTCGCGGAAACGGCCCTGCTTACCCTTGATCATATCGGTCAGCGATTTCAGCGGGCGGTTGGACGAACCCAGCACCGGACGCTTGCAGCGATTGTTGTCGAACAGCGCATCGACTGACTGCTGCAACATGCGCTTTTCGTTCCGGACGATCACTTCCGGAGCATTCAAGTCCACCAATTTTTTCAGCCGGTTATTCCGGTTGATGATGCGGCGGTAAAGGTCATTCAAATCGCTCGTCGCAAAGTTGCCCGAATCGAGCAGAACCAGCGGACGGAGATCAGGAGGAATGACCGGAATCACGTCGAGCACCATCCATTCTGGATGGTTGCCGCTGTCCCGCAATGCTTCGGCGATCTTCAATCGCTTGATCAAATCCTTCATCTTCTGCTGACTGCCGGTTTCGGACAGTTCAACACGCAGGATCTTTGACAGACCCTCCAAATCAAGAGCATTGAGCAGCTTCTTGACGGCCTCGGCCCCCATATCCACGGTGAAAGTACCCTTGCCGTACTTTCGATTCGCGTCGCGGAGTTCATCCTCGGTGAGCAATTGCCCTTGGCGCAGCGGCGTGTCACCTGGATCGATGCAAACGTAATCTTGGAAGTAGATCACCTTTTCCAAGTGCGTCGTCTTCAGATTCAACAACGCTCCCA
>CAZILR010001136.1:0-1856 GCA_964539995.1 uncultured Planctomyces sp. | reverse complement strand
TCGACGAGCTTGAAGGACGGCCTCGATATCCGCGAGACGTTGCGCAACTGGCACACGGGCGAGTTGTATGTGAAGGTCTGCCCGCCGACGCGCGGGACGCTCGACTGCGTGCTGATGTTTTTCGATTCGCCCGCCGATCCGCGCGACTATCCGTGGCGGATCACTTGGATGGCCGAACATCACGACGAATCGACGCTGGCGTTGTTCGCGACCGACTTCGGCCGTGAGATGGTCGGCCCCGGCATCGGAGCCGCGAGCTACGGCGGAGCGATGTTCCTGTTCCCGCCACGACCGATTCCCGAAGTTTGGAGCAATCCGCAGTTCGATTTCACCGACACGATGGAAGAGCGACTCCTCGCCGCCGCCTGCGTCTACAGCGAATGCCGCCACATCGCGGTGCTCAGTGAATCGCCCCCTGGGCCCGGTTGGCGACGGCTCGCCAAGAAGCACGGCAAGAAACTGATTCACGTCCCGCTCGGCCGCTTCAGCCAGGAGACGATTCAGCAATTGCGGATCGTGCATGTGCTCAATGGCAAGCAGGTCCGCAGCTACGCGGCCCACTTCATTCGCAAGTCGTGAGGTGACGTTTCGTAAGATGGCCGCCCTCGGCCGTCTAGGTTCGGCTCACTTCAAGAAGGACGGCCGAGGGCGGCCATCTTACAAGAAGCATCCAGCCTTGTTGCGCTTTTGAAACCCCCTAGAATCCCCGGCCTGTTCAGGCTGGAGTTTCTTGGTGGCGGCGGCAAAGCGGTCGATGGTCGCGGCTGACAAACGAAACTCGCAGAGGCCAACGGAGAGCGTTCGGCGATTCTTCTCGCCACAGAATCTATTCCAGGAATCGGCCTTCAAGGAGTGAGGGAACCATGAAGCGAATCGGCGTCGCGTTGTTGGCCTCGGCGGATGTTGCTCTGCGGAGCCTGAAGCCAATCCTCTTTTGCCTGGCGGTGCTGCTGCTGACTGCGACCGTCGCGCCGGCCAGCGAAGCGGATTTGGCGATCCCGAATTTGCGAGCGGGCACGTTCGACACTTTGGGCGGCATCAGCGCATGGAACTTGCTGCTGTACGGTGCGTTCGTCATCTGCGGCACACTGGGCATCAGCCTGTATCTGCGAGCGGAAATTCACAAGTTGCCTGCTCATAGTTCGATGCTCAACGTCGCGGAGATCATTTTTCAGACGTGCAAGACGTACCTCATTCAGCAGGGTAAGTTCCTGTTGTTGCTGTTCGTGTTCATCGGTGGGGCGATCACCTATTACCTGATCGGCTTCGGTCACACGGCGGAATTTGAAATCACCGATCGAGCCGTTCAGGAATTCCGAATTGAGAAGGTGTCGGACGAAACCGTCAAAAAGCTCGAAGCTCTGAAAGGTCAGAAAGTTGCCAAGCAGGAGGACTTCCTGGCGAAGCTCAAGGCGACGGTCACTCCAGAACAATGGACAGCGGATGGCGACAAGATCACGAACATCGCCGCTCCGGTGCCGATTGCGCCGATGGCTAAGGTGCTGATGGTGCTTCTGTTTGCCGTCGTCGGCATGGGTGGTTCGTATTGGGTCGCGTACTACGGCATTCGCGTCAACACCTACGCCAACTGCCGCACCGCGTTCGCCGCTCTGCGTGGCGTGCCTTGGGATGTCGTCAACATTCCGCTCCGCGCGGGTATGTCGATCGGGCTGTTCCTGATCTCGCTCGAACTGGTGATGATGGTCGTCATTCTCTTGTTCGTGCCACGCCAAGTGGTCGGCATCTGCTTCCTCGGTTTCGCGATCGGCGAGTCGCTCGGCGCGTCCGCTCTGCGAATCGCGGGCGGCATCTTCACGAAGATCGCCGACATCGGCTCGGACCTGATGAAGATCGTC
>CAZILR010001135.1:0-1856 GCA_964539995.1 uncultured Planctomyces sp. | reverse complement strand
CTTGCGTCTCGATGGGCAATCCCAACTGCGTCACCTTCGTGGATGAGATCTAGGACGACTGGGTGCTGCGCATCGGGCCGCTCGTCGAGAAGCATCCGGCCTTCCCTCGCCGCGTGAACGCCGAGTTCATTCAGGTTCTCTCCCCCAGCGAGTTCAACATGCGCGTGTGGGAGCGAGGGTCTGGAGAAACCTGGGCCTGCGGAACGGGAGCCTGCGCGTCAGCCGTCGCCGGAGTTCTCGCGGGCCTGACCAATCGCAAAGTCACGGCGCATTTGCGAGGCGGCGACTTGCACCTCGAATGGGCCGAAACCGGCGAGGTCTACATGACCGGCCCGGCCGTTGAGGTCTGCTCCGGCGTCTACGAACCGAGGTGAGGACAGAAGGCAGTCGCCAGAAAGCAGAAGGCAAACGCAACTGAGCCGACTGCTTTCTGCCGGCTGCCTTCCGCCTTCTGGACTCCTCTTGCCGCACTTTCTGTTTGCGGCTATCAACCCGTCCTCTTCTCATGTCCCGCCTCTCGTGGCCTGCCCGATTCTTGGGTGAGCCAGCACTTCCTCCCACCTTCATCGCACTCCCTCACGACCATGACTTGTTCCGTCGTTCCGAAATGGATTTCGGTTCGTTGGCGCGTCTGCTCGGCCCTGCTGGCTGCGTTGGCGTTGTTCAGCAGTGTCGGTTGTTCGTTGGGAGTCATGGCGGGCCGAGCGATCTTTGGCGACCCCAAGCAACTCTCCGAATTTCGTACCCGGACTGGCGTCGATCTGACCAAAGAGGACAAGAAACTGCTGGTCGTGGTCCGCACGCCGCAATCCATCGAGGGCGAAAGCCCTTCGCTGGATCTCGATTTGATCGACTCCGTCTCACGCCGGCTCAAAGTGCATGGCGTGCAGATCGTGAACCCGGACGACGTCGCCAGGTGGATCGACAAGAACGGCGGACGGTTCGATCATCCGAGCGAATTGGCCCGCGAGTTCGACACCGACTTCATCGCGGTCGTCGATGTGGACACCTTCAGCCTTCAGGACGCGAGCAGCCCCAATCTGTACCACGGCTCTGCGTCCGGACAAATGCAGGTCTTTCAAGTCCAAGAGGTCGCTGGCACAAAGGAGACTCTGCAAGTCTTCACGGGCAATTTTCGCAATCAATATCCGCCACACGGCCCGGTCCCCTGCGATTCACTCTCGCGCAAGATGTTCGAGAAGCGATTCATCGACAATCTCAGTGACCGACTCGGCAGCCGCTTCTACGACTACCGATTGGGAGACGAGATGTAATGCCTGAAATGACGAGAGAAGAAACTCGAATGACGAAAGAATGTCGAATGACGAAGCCAGAAGCGCACACGTCCGTTCGCCTCCGAGTCTATGCGACTCTGTTTTTGTTGCCGCTCGCGCTGACCGGCTGCTTGAAGCCGTTGATCTTCTGGGGCTATCTGCTCGGCGGGCCGCCGTCGATCGAGCCGGACTTTGACCTCATGACCAAGAAGTCGATGACGGACAAGGAGGCGACCGTCGCTGTCGTCTGTTACGCGCCGCTAGACGTGAAGTACGACTTCTCCACCGTCGATCATGACCTCGCCAAGTTCCTCACCTACCGTTTGGTGCAGCACAAAGTGAAGGTCACCAACCCCGATCAAGTTCGAGCTTGGCTCGACGAAAACTCTGAAAACTGGGACGAGCCTTCCGAAATCGGCAAAGCTCTGGGTGTGAAGTACGTCATCTACATCGACCTGGAAAGCTTCAACCTGTGGGAAGAGCACAGCCACGACTTGCTACGCGGCCATGCCGAGGGAGTCGTCAGCGTCTTCGAGATCGACGAGGACGGCGAAGGGGAGAAGATTTACACGAAGGAAATCA
>CAZILR010001134.1:0-1863 GCA_964539995.1 uncultured Planctomyces sp. | reverse complement strand
AGGCTTCGCAGTCGATGCACTCATCGGGGTTGATGAACAGCATCGCCTCCCCTTCGTAGAAGCACTCAACCGGGCAAACGACCACGCAATCGGTGTACTTACAGTTGAAGCAAGGTTCGGCAACGATGTGAGCCATGATCTCCCTTTTGTTTGTTTCGCCCCGAGTCGATCCCGCCGAATCGGCAACCAAGATGCAGTTCCAAATGCACAGACTGGTGATCGGCCGCCGCATCGTTCAGCCACAGTCTTTTCTCCGCCACTCGCGGAGATTTTTGCCCTCGCTCGAAGTGAACACCTCGTTGAGCCAGCCAAGGCGGGGCGATGTTAGGTCTGCTCAATTTGAGTGTCAAGCACGGGATTTTGTGTGATTTTGACGCAGCGTCGCGGAGGGAAAAACCGCCTCGCGAAAGTTCCAGTTGAGTGCGGCGCGAGGCACGACACGGCTATCATGGCCTGACCAACATGAGACCGCTTCTCTCGAAGGGCACACCCATGCCGAACTCTTCCGACGCGAATTCCGCGAGCTCCACTCCGAATACTTCGGCGACGTCTGCGAACTCAATTCGTCCCGCGAACACGTCGATCAATGAGACGGTGCTGATGCCGACGTCCTCCGGCGAGACCTATTCGCTCAACGCCGCGAAATCCAATGCTCCCTCTGAACTCGACTGGAACGCAGCGAGTGCTCCGGTGACAAGCCAATCGCACTCGGACAATGTCGCGGCGGCGAAGCGGTTGTCCAAAAAATCCGGCTGGGTGTTGGTCGGCTGCAATCTGCTGGTGTTCGTGTCCAGCGTCTGCGTGATGGTGCTGGAACTGACCGCCTCGCGGCTGATCGCGAAGCATGTGGGGAACTCGCTCTACACCTGGACTTCGGTCATCGGCGTGGTGCTGGCCGGGATCACGATCGGCAATTTCTTAGGTGGCTGGCTCGCCGATCGAGCCGTTCCGAGCAAAATCCTCAACTGGCTATTTCTGACGGCCAGCATTCTCTGCATGAGCGTGCTGTGGCTGGATGGCATCGCCAGCAGTCAGCAGCGTCCCGACAGCGTGAGCTGGCCAACCTGGGTTGTGTGCATTGTCGGCATGGTTTTTTTCTTGCCGTCGATGGCGCTGGGCACAATCTCGCCAGTCGTCGCAAGTTTGGCGTTGTCGCAGAGCCACAAAGTCGGAAAGACCGTCGGCAATGTTTACGCTTGGGGAGCACTCGGCTCGATCATCGGCACGTTCCTCGGCGGCTTCGTGCTGATCGACACACTCGGCACGCGAGCGATCGTCGCGTTGGTCGCCGGCACGCTGGCCGCGATGGGATTTCTCTCGGCCGGAAGTCAGTGGGCGTTTCGGTCGGCAGTGTTGTTCGGCTGGATGCAGTTCGTGACTTTCATCGGCCTCGCGGCGTCCGTGACCGATGTAGGAATGAAAGACATCGCGGAGAAATTCGGCCGCGCAACGACCATCACGAGCGATGATTTTGACCGCTCGTTGAAGATTTCCCGCTGGACGAGTTTCGGCGAACGCTTCGGCCGGCAATTGCACGAACTCGGCCTGACACTCGGCCTCCGCGAGGATGAACGTGGCGAGTACCACGACGAGAGCAACTACTCGTACATCAACGTCACGCAGCAAACCGAGAACGGTGAACGAGTCGCAGTCCTCAAGCTCGACAAGCTGATTCACAGCTACTTCGTGCTCGATAACCCGACGGCGCTGAACTACGACTACGAAAAGGTCTACGCGGCCGTCACCGAGCAAGCGGTCGCGACGTGGGACCGCTCAACGACGGTCTCGTTGAGCGACGTGCGCCACGAGATTGAACAGCATCGGCAAGCGAATGCCGATCGCCTACTCCCTCTCCCTTTGGGA
>CAZILR010001133.1:0-1863 GCA_964539995.1 uncultured Planctomyces sp. | reverse complement strand
ATTCGGGAACGAAAATACCGCGACGGCTCCGATCCCGTTCACAGTCGGAGACGCCGAGTCTGCTGCCGCAAGCCTGACGGTCTCGGCAAGCTCCTCGAACACAACGCTGGTGCCGAACGGCAACTTCGTCTTCGCTGGGACAGGAGCCAATCGGACGCTGGTCGTTACCCCTGCCGCAGGTCAGTCTGGTTCGGTGACGATCACACTGACGGTCAGCGACGGCGTGGACGCGACCTCGAACACGTTCCTGGTGACGATCAATGCCGCTCCCACGATCAGTGATCTTTCCGACGTCACCACGAACGAAGACTCGGCGATCGCCGCGATTCCCCTGCTGATCGGCGACGTCGAAACACCGGCCGACAACTTAACGGTGCTGGTCACGTCGTCGAACACAACGCTCGTGCCGAGCGGAAATCTGCTGGTGACTGGCAGCGGGGCCAATCGTTCGCTCACGATCGCTCCCGCCACGAATGCGAACGGCAACACGACGATCACCGTCACGGTCCATGACGGAGCCATCACGACCAGCGAATCGTTCGTGCTGAACGTCGAGCCGATGAATGACGCGCCGACACTCGCGGCCATCACATCGGTGACAACCAACGAAGACACACCGACGGACGCGATCGCGTTCGCCATCGGCGATCTGGAATCGTCGGCCAGTTCGCTCACGCTGACGGCCGCCTCGTCGAACACGGCGCTCATTCCGGTCAGCGGCATCCTCTTCGGCGGCAGCGGCACGAACCGCACGGTGACACTGACTCCGGCGGCAAACCAGAGCGGCGTGGCGTCGATCACGGTGACGGTCAGCGATGGTTCGCTGAGTTCCACTCGCTCGTTCGACGTGACGGTCCTGCCCGTCAACGACGCACCGGCTGTTAGTCCTGTCGCCGATCAGAACGGCACCGAGGACACTTCCGCCAGCGTCAGCTTTGTGATCAGCGACCTCGAATCCGAGGTGAGCAGCCTGACGGTTTCGGCGACCTCCTCGAACCCGGCCTTGGTCGCCAACAGCGATTTGACGCTCGGCGGCAACGGAGCCAACCGGATGCTCACCACGATGCCGAAGCCCAACGCATTCGGGAGCACGACCATCACGCTGACGGTCAGCGATGGAACCGCCACTTCCAGTCGCTCGTTCGTGCTGACGATCGCGGGGATCAATGACTCGCCAGCGATCAGCGACATTGGCGATCAAGTCACCGCCGAGGACACGAGCACCTCGACGCTGGCGTTCACGATTGGCGATCCCGAATCTGCGGCGGGCAATTTGACAGTGACCGCCGCATCGTCCGATACGACGCTTGTTCCCAATGGAAATCTCGTGCTCGGCGGCAGCGGCGTGAATCGCTCGCTGACGATCACACCGGCTGCTGACCGATTTGGATCGGCCACGATCATGCTGACAGTCAGCGATGGTCAGCGAACGATGAGTGACACGTTCGTGCTGACCGTGAACGCCGTCAACGATGCTCCGACGCTGACGGAACTCGGCAATGTCACGATGGCCGAGGACTCCGCCGCGTCGCTCGACCTGCTGCTCGGAGATGTCGAGACATCGGCTTCCGAACTGACCGTCACGGTGAGCTCGTCCAACGCGGCGTTGATTTCCGCCGATCGCCTGATTCTCAATGGCAGCGGAGCGGTTCGCACGTTGTCACTGATTCCCGCCGCGAACCAGTTCGGAACCGCGACGATCACGGTCGCCGTCAACGACGGCCTCGCGACGACCATCGACACGTTTGTGCTGACCGTTCAGGCGGTGAACGACGCGCCGACGATCAGCGACCTCTTCGGCCAAAGCACGCTCGAAGATACGGCCCTGATCGGTGTCCCGTTCATGGTTGGCGATGCCGACAC
>CAZILR010001132.1:0-1864 GCA_964539995.1 uncultured Planctomyces sp. | reverse complement strand
TGACCGTCGGCCGAGTCAACAATCTCGGCGAGACATGCCCATCTTTGGCCAGCCGCAACAACGCTTCCGCCCCCGTCGCATCCGAAGCGAGCGACTCGGCCAAACGCAGTTGCAGTCGTTCAGGAATCGCACCCACAACTGCGACCAGCAGCGGCTTATCCCTCACCCCTTCCTGCATTCCCAACCTCCGATTCACGACCGCCGCTGCGATCTGGTCTCGCAACGCCTCCGGCAACGACACTTCCGCAATCAATGGCGCGAGGGCTGACAGAATCGAATCCGGTTGCAGCGCAAGTACCGCTCTTGCGAATGCGTCTTTGGCCCGCGAGTCACTGTCGCGCGAACTCAGCCGATCTGAAATTTGAGATTTCAAATCTGAGATTTTGAAATCCGCCACCAGATTCGCCGCCGCAATCTGTTGCTCAACGCCTCGGCTGGGATTCAACGCCTCCACCGAAAACCGTCCGACCGCGAGCCACGCATAGCCGCTGGCTTCATCAGCATCGAGCAGTTCGACGTAGCCGCGCTTGCCGGCGAACTCCGCCAAGTCCCATTCGATCCGCTGAGCCGTGTCGTTACGCGGCGGCAGTGCCTCGCGCAGCAGCGCGTGAGTCGAGGCGTCTCGCAGGCGGATGTAGTTCTTCGGGTTGAACGGAGCACCGGGCAGCCCGTTGTGTCCCGCGCACCAGAACGACAGTTTCGTGGGCAACTCAAACGGCTCGCTGCGAGACAGCCCGGTCAGTTGCTCCCCCTTTACCAAGCTGTCGAAGAAGAGCGACCCCTTGTCGCCATCTTGCGAAACCCGCGCCCGCAGTTCCCACGGATTGTCCGGCTTCGGCTTCCCCGGCACGACCTCGTTCGCCCACGACAAACCCGCCCCGCGAGATGAATCCAACAACTTTGCCGCGAGTTCGCTGGCCCAATCGCGAAGAGAACCATCCAATGGCGCGGCACGCTGTTGCAGAGCAGCACGCATCGACGACAAGAGTTCAAGTTGACGAATCAAGTCACTTGAGAATCGTGTGCGAATCAGTTGCGCGAGTTTGGACGTTGAAGACTGCGGGGCGAAGCGAGTCGCGTGTTGGAGAAAAGGCAGCGGTATGTCCTCGTCCGTTGGAAGGTGGCTGAGATAATTCAAGGTGAATTGGCCTGCCTCCTGAGTCGAAATCGTCGAAGCGCATTGTGCGATCAAGGCAACTTGCGAACGCCCAGTGTCCTTGAAAATGTCTTCGAAAATCGCGTTCAGGCTTTCCAATGAGTCTGAGTTTTTCATCATGTCGCACATAGTTCGGCGAATCGTGTAGCGAAGATGCGTATCGTCTTCAGGAACCGACTCAGAGGCGCTGGCGAGTTGCAGAATCTCCAAGTCGCTTTGTTTTGGATGATGCTTTGCGAACGCTTCTGCGGCGGCTCGTATGACAAAAGCATCCTTCTCTTCATCAAACCCATCAAACAGAGAATACAATGCCTCCTCAAGTGGGGCGTCTGAGTTTTGGCGATCAAGATTTGCTAACGCCTTGAGTTCGTGGATTCGAAGCTCTTTCGGGGGGACCACGTTGTACTTGGCTCGCCGCTTTCGATTGATCTCGTCGTGAAGATATCGAGATGCAAAAGCTGGGATTCGTCGAGGCATGATCCACAGAGCGCTAATTCTGCGATCAAGACCAATTTCTTCAATTGAATCAATCAAAAGGTTGCGGACTGCTACTTCGACGTCATAGGGAAACTCACCGTCGCAAAGGCGGTTAATCGTCAGTAGTCGCACAGTTAAATTTGGATGGCCGAGAAGTTTGACAAGCTGTTCGGCATTGGCATCTCGCAAGTCCGGCAGCTTGAATGGCGACGTAGCTTTGTGAATCACGCG
>CAZILR010001131.1:0-1865 GCA_964539995.1 uncultured Planctomyces sp. | reverse complement strand
GTGCTCTGCGCGCCGGGCTTTTGGTTTCTCGAAGAGCCTACCGGTGAGCAAGTGCAGCCGCGGCCGTTGACCGACTACGAGTTGGCATCGCGGTTGTCCTATTTCTTATGGAGCACGATGCCGGATGACGAACTGTTCGCGCTGGCTGCCGCCGGCAAACTGCGCGAACCGGAGATCGCCGCAAAGCAAGTCCGCCGCATGCTCGCCGATCCCAAGGCACAGCAGTTCGTGCAGAACTTCGCCGGCCAATGGCTGTCGGTGCGCGGCTACGGCTCGGTGCAGCCAGCCGCCGAATACAAAGACTACGACAAACCGTTGGAGAACGCCTCGAAGCAAGAGCCATTCGAGTTCTTCACCGAGGTGCTGAACCAGAACCTGCCGATCACGACGTTCATCGACAGCGATTTCGTTGTGCTCAATGAGCGGCTCGCTCGGCATTACGGCATCGAGGGGGTGACCGGTGCCGAGTTCCGCCGCGTGGCGATCAAGCCAGCGAACCATCGTGGCGGCGTGCTGGGGATGGCCGGGTTGATGACCTTTCTCGCCGACGGCACGCGGACGTTACCGATGCGCCGCGGATCGTGGGTGCTGCGCGAGTTGTTCAACGACCCGCCGAACAATCCGCCGCCGAACGCCGGCGAGATTCAGCCCAACACATCGGGCAAGAATCTCACCGTCCGCGAGCGGCTGGAACTGCACCGCCGCGACGAAGTTTGCGCGTCGTGTCACGCCAAGCTCGATCCGATTGGCCTGGCGCTGGAGAACTACGATGCCATCGGTGCCTGGCGCGAGCGATTTAACGGTGAAGGTTTCCGCGGCTCGAACGGCCCGAAGCTCGACGTCAGCGGCACCTTCCCCGATGGCCGCAAGTTCGCCACGCTCGACGAATACAAGGCGGGGCTGATGGCCTACAAAGACAAGTTCGCACGGGCATTCAGCGCGAAGCTACTGACTTACGCCCTCGGCCGGCCCGTCGGATACACGGATCGCGAGCTGATTGATTCACTGGTCGATACGTTGAAGAGAGAGGACTACCGCATCCAATCGCTGATCCACGCGATCGTGGCGAGCGAACCGTTTCGCACCAAGTAACGGCCGTAGCTGAAGTCGTGAGACTTCGGATCCCGATGCCACCGAAGTCTCACGACTTCGGCTGCTGGAGTCTCCCCCATGAACATCCTGAAACGCCGTCCGAGTCTGCCGCGCCGCACGTTCTTGAAAGGTGCGGGCATCAGTCTTGCGCTGCCGTGGCTCGATGCGATGAGTGCCAACTCTCGCTCGGTGAGCACGGCCGGCGATATCGCGGCGAGCGAAACGCCGCGCCGAGCTGTCTTCTGTTTCTTCGGGCTGGGGATCAACGGCCGCGACTTCACCCCGGCCGACACGGGGGTCGATTACACCGTCACGCCGATTCTCAAGCCGCTGGAGGATCTGCGACGCGAGTTCACGGTCGTCTCAGGATTGAAGCTGACTTACTCCGGCGGGCATGTCGGCGATCGCACGTTTCTCACCGGGACGAACACGCGCAGCGCGGGGGCGAAGCTGCGCGTCTCGTGCGATCAGGAGTTGGCGGCGGCGATTGGCCGGCAGACTCGGTTTCCGTCGTTGTCGTTGGGGATCAAGCGCGGGACCGGCTTCGGCGGTTATTACGATCAGACGCTGTCGTGGAGTCCCAGCGGGACGCCGATCCCGTCGGAGAATCGGCCGCATGTCTTGTTCGATCAGTTGTTCCGGCAGGAGACGGCCGAGTCGTTGAATGCTCGCGAAGTGGAGTTCGTGCGGCGGGCGAGCGTGCTCGATTCGCTCGGCGACGAGGCGCGGCGGTTGAATGGAACGCTGGGCCTCGACGATCGCCGCACGAACTC
>CAZILR010001130.1:0-1867 GCA_964539995.1 uncultured Planctomyces sp. | reverse complement strand
CGTCCCAGAGTTTCGTCGAGGTCTTCAGCTCGAAGCAGGTCAAGCCATACTGCTTGTCGAGCAGATAGACATGACCGTCACGATACAGCGGCTGCGACATCAGGCCGCGCAGGAATTTGTTTTCTTCCCAAGCCAGCTCGGCTTGCTCCGGCTGTGCTCCGAGGCGAATCGCTTTCGAGCCGTTCCAGTAGCCGCAGACGAGAACCATTCCCTCTTGAAAAATCGGCTCCGCGATCGCGACTCCGTAGGTGATTTCATACGGCATCTGCCAGAACGGTTTGCCGGTCGCTGGGTCGAGACCGCGAATGTGCGACGGAGTCCAACAGATCAACTGCCGCCGCTCGTTGTGCGTGACGATCATCGGCGTCGCGTACCCTGCGGCATCCGAATGGCTTTGCCAAACAGTTTTGCCCGTGTGCCGATTCAAAGCCGCGATGCTGTGCTCGTCCTTACCTCCCGGTTGCACGACGACGTTGTCGCCGTCGATGAGCGCCGACCCGGCGAAGCCCCACTCCTGCGATTTGCCGTTCAGATCGCTGAGATAATTCACCGACCAAACTCTCTCGCCTGTCATCGCATCGAGACACCGGCATTCGCCGAGTGCTCCGACCGTGAAGAGCTTGCCGTCATGCCACGTCGGAGCGGCTCGCGGGCCGCTGCCGTAATCGAGCTTGCCGTATGTAACGGGATACTCGTGTTTCCAAATCTGCTGGCCGGAGTCGGCATCGAAGCAAAACACTCGTTCGGTTTCGGGTTCCTTTTGTCGGTCCATCACGAAGACACGCTGTTCGACGACCGTCACACCGGAGTAGCCGCCACCGATCGGCACTTTCCACCTCGGCTTCAGGCCACTCTCCGGCCACTTCTCCGGGAGCTTGGGACCGTGCCATGTGCCATCCCCGCGAGGCCCGCGCCAACGCGGCCAGTCTTCGGCAGTCGATGGGACGGTCAGTCCAATGACGATCAGGAATGTGATCCAGCGGTGCATTCGAAGCATCCTCAAACTAACCCGAAGCGCCAGCGAGGGCGAGCGCTTCACCGGACACCCCTTCATCGTCGCTCGGAGCGCCCCCCCACGCAGGCGCTTCGGGTTAGTATGTTTACGCAGTTTCTTGTTGAAACACCTCGGCAATGACTTCCTCTAGCGGACGGTCCTGGACGCTGACGTCTTCGATCTCGTAACGGCTGAGCAACGCCGTGAGCGTTTGCGCGACTTCGCTGCGCGGGATTCGCAACTTCAAACGCGGCGACTTGATGTCGAAGACCGTGCCGAACCGTTCCAGTTCAGAGTTCGCCGGCAGCTCGCTGGCGAATTGCAGTTCGATGACCTTGGTTTGGCTGAAGCGACCCACGATCGAGGCCAGCGGGCCGTCGTGTTGGATCAAGCCTTGGTTGATGATGACCGCTCGATCGCAGAGGGCCTCGACGTCTTTCATGTAGTGGCTGGTCAACAACACGGTGATCTGACGTTCGCGCTGGTAGTGCTTGAGGAACTCCTGGACCTTGCGCTGCGAGACGACGTCCAAACCGATGGTCGGTTCATCAAGCAGCAACAGGTCCGGGCTGTGCAAGAGTGCGGCGATCAGTTCCATGCGCATTCGCTCGCCGAGCGACAGTTCGCGCACTGGCTGGCCGACGAGCTTGCGGACTTCCAGCAAATCGGTCAGTTCGTCGAGCCGGCGTTGGAAGGCGGCTGGCTCGATGTGATAGATCGCCTCGTGCAGCCGAAACGATTCTTGAGCGGGCAAGTCCCACCAGAGCTGATTCTTCTGTCCCATGACCAGCGAGAAACGGCGTCGGTAAGCGATCTCACGCTGCCACGGCGTGAAGCCCAGCACTTTCGCAGTGCCGGAAGTCGGATAGATCA
>CAZILR010001129.1:0-1873 GCA_964539995.1 uncultured Planctomyces sp. | reverse complement strand
CCGATGCTGAGTTGAAGAAGGCCGGCCGCGACGGCCTGTTCGATTTCATTCGCCCGAAAGCGATGGCTGCGATCGACGCGTTCGATTTGTCCGCGCTCGACACGCTGATGAATCCCGCATTCGCTCAGATGTCGTTGTCGAACTGGCTGGCTCACCGATTCAGCCTGCGTTGCGATCCGGCGGAGCTTGATTCTCGCGATCCTGACAAAGTCATTTCGATCGTGAAGGACAAGCTCGAAAAGCATCTGCAAGCCAAGGAGATCGCGTTTCCCGTCGAGATCGCGCTCAACAACTTCATGAACTCGCAGGGGGCCGCGAACGATTCGGGAGTGTTGCTCGAACGCATTTTGGGCTGGGCGAATGCTCGATTCCGCGCGAACTTGCAACCTGAAGAGTTCAATGGCAAGACCGTCGAAGACTTGGCGAAGCGGCTGTATCAACTCAGCGCGGACTACTTCGGCAATGGCTCGTTGGCGCAGCGATTGAAGGAACTGCTCGACCAGACGTTTCCGGCCCCGAATGCTGAAGACCGTGTCGCTGGACCGATCCTGCCGAATGCGGATGGCCTCGCCTCGCTGGTCAATTGGGCGAACGAAGTCATGCAAGTCGGCTGGACGACCGAAGAGCTGCGTCGCCTCAGCCGCGAAGAAGTCGAGCAGATGGTGCTGGCCGCTTACGACGAACGCTTCCGCCCGGAGATGAGTCAGACCGAGCGTTCGTTGATCTTGGAAGTGCTCGACTCGGCGTGGAAAGAGCATCTGCACTACATGGACTACATCCGCAGTGGCATCGGCCTGTCGAGCTACGCTCAGAAAGACCCGAAGACCGAGTACCGTCGCGAAGGCATGGCCGCCTTCCAGCAAATGTGGAAGACCATCGGCCAACAAGTGACGTCGGCAATCTTCCGTCTCGAACAGGAAAGTTCCGGAGTCATCGAGTCGGTCTTTCAAGAGAGCGCGGCTTCGCACGCAGAGTTTCACGAAGAACCGGACGCTCCGCCTGCGCCGCAGCAGGGGATCGACACCTCCGATTTCCAAACGAATTCGTCTGAGTCAACGCCGCCAGCCGTGCAGCCGATTCGCAATTTCGCCCCGCAAGTTGGCCGCAATGATCCATGTCCTTGTGGCAGCGGGAAGAAATACAAGAAGTGTCACGGCGCGTAGCGCACGCCACGAAAGGGAACGGATGCCCTGGATTTTGAATCTGGCCTACGTCGCGTTGCTGGTGGTGGTCTCGCCGGTGTTGCTGTATCGCCGATGGGTCCACGGAAAGTACCGCGGCGGCTGGGGCGAAAAACTTTGGGGCCGCTTGCCGGATCGCGATGGTACGCGGCCGTGCTTGTGGTTGCATGCCGTCAGCGTGGGCGAGGTGCTGCAGCTTCGACCCTTGATGAAACTGCTGATCGCACAACGTCCGGGTTGGGAGTTCGTCATCACGACCACGACTCGCACGGGGCTTGATGTCGCGAAGAAGGAGTTCGCACAGCACACGGTCTGCTACTGCCCGCTCGACTTCAGTTGGGCGGTCCGCAAGGCGATCTCGCGTCTCAAGCCGTCTGCCATCGTGCTAGTGGAACTTGAGCTTTGGCCGAATTTGGTTTTGACGGCCAGCCGCCTTGGCATCCCGCTGGCCCTCATCAATGGACGAGTCAGCGAGAAGAGCTTTCGAGGCTACTGCCGCATTCGTCCGTTGGTCGCTCGATTGCTGCGGTGCTTTGATTTGCTCGCGGCTCAGAACAACGAGTACGCCGATCGCCTGTGGGCTTTGGGAGCACCAAGTGAGCGACTGCACCTCACCGGTTCGATCAAGTTCGACGGCGTGCAGGTGGACCGTTCCAACTCGAAGACGGCGGAACTGCGGCGGTTCTTTGGTC
>CAZILR010001128.1:0-1874 GCA_964539995.1 uncultured Planctomyces sp. | reverse complement strand
CCTCATTCCGGTCGCGTTTTGTTTGGAACACGATGTCCCTGCAACCATGCTGCACGATCTCTGCAAGCTGGCCAAGCTGATGCGTGTCGCTCAAATCACGGTCCCCGCTTCGGCACTGGGAACCCCCTTCAACGAAGAGATCGACCGCCTCCGCAATTTCATCAAATTGGCCAACGAAGAAACGATCCGGCTCTCCATCAAGACGAAGACCGGCACGTTGACCGAAGACCCGCGAACGGCCGTCGAGCTTTGCCAATCGGTACGCGGTCTCGGTTTGACGCTGGATCCCAGCTACTACCATTGCGGACCGCATGCCTCACGAGGCTTCGACTCGTTGATGCCGCTGGTCTATCACGTCCATCTTCGCGACAGCACCGCCTCGCAACTTCAGATTCAAGTCGGTCTGGGCGAACTGGATTACACGCGACTGATTTCTCAACTCCACAAAGAGAATTTCGATCGGATTCTCTCCGTCGAACTCTTCCCAGAGCTTTACGATTCGGAAATCAACCGCCTGCTGGAAATGCGCAAGCTGCGGATGCTGCTCGAAACATTGCTGTAGACCGAGCACACTGGCACACGCGACTCAGCGAACTCAGGTTGATTTCTTGCGGATGGCGCGGCGAAGCTTGTCCGCGCCAGACGTTTCTTCCGCCGCATCGAGGGATGCGAACGCTCTCGCGACGGCTTCCAGCAACACTTCCATCGCGAATGGTTTCCGGAGGTAGTCATCGACGCCGAGCATCTCGGCGTAGGCTTTGTGTCTCCCGCCTTCATTGGCGGTGATCATGATGACCTTTGGCGGATTCGGCAGGCCTTTGAGGAATTCCAGCACCGGGAAGCCGCCCATCTTCGGCATCATCATGTCGGTGATGACCAGGTCTGGAGAAATCGACTCCGCCAATCGCCGGCCTTCGAGACCATTTTGGCCCCATTGCACCGCGTATCCTGCATTCTCCAACACCTTGAGCAGCGTCGAGGCGATCTCGCGGTCATCTTCGATCAACAAGATGGTTCGTCCGGCTGGCATGGCACTCTCCTTCGCAGCGTTTCAGGCGGGGTCGAATAGTAGGCCGCCGGGCAAGCGTTCTCAAGCACCCTCTTCGAGCACGAGACCCTGTTCGCCAATCTCGAACGGCACAATCGAGTCATCGCACGCACTGCCTCGATGCTTGGCGACGTGCAACGCGCGACGCATGCGCAGGCCATCGCGCACCTTTCCCATCAGAATGATGGTGTTTGCGTTCGAGAGCGAGTCGCCGCTCTCCAATGGTCGAGCCAAGAGATCATCGAGCATGACTTCATGCGATGTGTAAAGCAGCGTGCAGCCAATTTCTCGATGGTCGTACCGGTGTGCCGCGACATTGTCGGCTTGCGACCGAAAATGAACTCGGAACAAATCGCGAGCAACCCAGTCATCGTCCTTTCGCAGGATCTGATGATAGATGTAGTCGATCACCTGGAACTGAAAGCTGTCGCTGTCTCGTTCGGTCGGTTCGATGCCGTCGAGCACGCAACGACGCACGCCATGCACGAAATTGCTGTAAAAGAACTGCACCGCGCGATCGAGTTTGCGAGCCAGTTCCGCGTTCCATTCCTGCCACTCTTCGACGGAGAGATCGGCCTGAGTGACTCGACGTCCGCTGCGGCGAAACAAGTGCAAATAGTCGTGACGCGCGCGATCGCGCTGCCAGACATCCTCGGCGTCGATGTTCCCTTCAGGAGCGAACTCTCGGAAGTTCCAATCGAACAAACGCCGCGCGTACTCGGCCTGATTCTGCGAGTCGCCGCGAGTCGTGAGATCCAGCACAAGCCCCGACTCGCCTTCCTGCGTTCGACCCGCGTGAGCGAATTGCAGCCCAAGCTGTGTCTTG
>CAZILR010001127.1:0-1877 GCA_964539995.1 uncultured Planctomyces sp. | reverse complement strand
CGCCGAGCGCTGGATCGCATACGGCTTCGGCGTCTCGCAGTCGGGACGTTGTCTGCGGCAGTTCTTGTACGACGGCTTCAACGCGGACGAGTCGGGCAGGCAAGTTTTCGACGGAGTGATCCCGCACGTCGCTGGCGGCGGACTCGGATTCTTCAATCATCGGTTCGCCTCGCCGACGCGGCACAACGGACAGCACGACAATCATCTGTTTCCAGCGGACCAATTCCCGTTCACTTACGGTGACGAAACCGACCCGTTCACCGGCCGCGAGGACGGCATCCTGCATCGCGATCGTGCTCGCGACACGGTGCCGAAAGTCATGCACACGCAAAGCAGCAGCGAGTACTGGCATCGAGCCGGCTCGCTGGTTCACACCGACCCGCGCGGCGAACGTGATGCCAAGCTGCCTCCCGAAGTTCGCGTGTACTGCTTCGGCGGCACACAGCACGGAGCCGGCGGTGGCTTCGCGGCCGCGGCTCCAGGGAACGGACAACTCATCACGAACCCGGCGGACTATCGCCCGCTGTTGCGAGCGTTGCTGACCGCGCTCGACGAGTGGGTTCGCACTGGCAAGGAACCTCCGCCGAGTGCGCATCCGCGCATTGCCGACGGCACGTTGGTCGGCTGGCGTGAATCGGAGAGCGGTTGGCGAGGAATTCCCGGTGTGCGTTATCCGGAGGTCATTCAACAGCCGGAGCATGTCGAACGCGGCCCGGAGTTTTATCGCTTCCGTCGCTCGGCGATTGAGCCTCCGATCAGTCGTGGCAGCTACGTCGTCAAGATTCCGAAGTGCGGAGCGGACAACAACGAACTCGGCACGTTGCAGTTGCCGGCGGTCGCCGTGCCAGTCGCGACCTACGCCAGTTGGAACACTCGCAACCGAAGTGTCGGGGCAGAAGGCGAAATGCTCGGACTGCAAGGTGGCTACATTCCGTTCGCGAAGACGAGAACTGATCGAGAGAAACTTGGAGATCCGCGCCCGGCGTTGCTCGAGCGGTATCGTGACTTCGACGACTTCCGTGCTCAGTACCGCGCTGCCGTGGATCGTGGCGTCGAACAGCGGACGTTGTTGGCGGAAGACGTGGCCGAGCTGATGAAACTCGCGGAT
Organism: uncultured Planctomyces sp.; assembly: GCA_964539995.1. Lineage (GTDB taxonomy): Bacteria > Planctomycetota > Planctomycetia > Planctomycetales > Planctomycetaceae > SXKJ01. The sequence goes on along the minus strand of CAZILR010001127.1, from coordinate 769 downwards.
CGCTGGCGGCCACTGTTTGATTGAACGGTCGGAGACTTCATGAACTCCACGGTCCCGATCGAAAAGCATGTCGTGCTGGTCGGCGCGGGGAACGCGCATCTGGTGTTCCTGAAACGCTGGCGGATGTCACCGTGGCCGGGTGTGGCCGTAACGCTCGTGTCCGAGTTCGCCGAGATTCCGTACTCGGCGATGGTGCCAGGACACATCGCAGGCGATTATCGCTGGGACGAAATCACGCTCGACCTCGTGCGGTTCTGCCGCTCGGCGGATGCGAGGTTCGTCGCGGCGCGAGTGACGGGAGTTGATGCGGCCAACTCGCGGATCGAATTCGCGGATCGCCCTGCGATGACGTTTGACGTGCTCTCGTTGGGGCTGGGTTCGCTTCCCGCCGCACCAACAGGTTGGGCGGGGGGCGAATGGTCATTCTCGATGCGGCCGCTCGGCCGATTGACTCGGCAATTGGAGGGACTCGAAATATCGCTCGCGGAATCGCCGCGACCGTTCCATCTCGCGGTGGTCGGCGGCGGGGCGAGCGGTTGCGAATTGGCATTGGCAATTCAGCGTCGGCTGTCGAAGTCTGCTGGCTTTCGATTGACGTTGTTGCAATCGAATCGCCGATTGCTCCCCAGCTTTCCGGATCGTGTGGCTCGCCTGATGGAAGCGAATCTGCGAGCGGCCAGCATCGACGTCCAACTCGAAGCGTGCGTGGTCGGCGGCAATCCGGGCCGGCTGCGGTTGTCGTCGAGCCAAGAACTCGCCTGCGATGGTG
>CAZILR010001126.1:0-1885 GCA_964539995.1 uncultured Planctomyces sp. | reverse complement strand
GCGGTTTACAATCCGAAGACCTTCATCCCGCACGCGGCGTCGCTCGGTCAGGCTTTCGCCCATTGCCGAAGATTCTCGACTGCAGCCACCCGTAGGTGTCTGGGCAGTATCTCAGTCCCAGTGGTGGGGGCCATGCTCTCACACCCCCTAGACGTCGTAGCCTTGGTGAGCCGTTACCTCACCAACTAGCTGATGTCAAATTGGCCGCTCCTCCGGTGGAATCACACCTTTGCACCTGAGTATTCAAACCCAGGAGATTATCGGGTATTACCCACAGTTTCCCGTGGCTATCCCCGTCCGAAGGGTACGTCACCAATCCTTCCTACCCCGTTTGCCGCTCTCCCCGTATTGCTACGGTTCGCGCTCGACTTGCATGCCTAATCCACGCCGCCAACGTTCATTCTGAGCCAGGATCAAACCCTTCGTGTAATTTGCTTGCAGCGGCCGAAGCCACCGATTGCGATTAACAGAAAGCTTGTCCCAATGTACATCGTCGCAAAATGATGTACTTGCTTCTAACTTGGCTAACTCTTTTTCTCGACCACCAACCAAATTTTCAAAGAACAGCGTCGCGACCACCAAGGGGCGTTCGCGACGGGGAGGCGAATGATAGCCAGGGCTTATCGAGAGTCAATCAACCCGATGCGATTTTTTTCTGAGGCCCCAAACAGCTATCATCTCGTGGCCGAAAGTAATTCGGCGGCCCGCTTTCCAGACTTCAATCCTTTTCGGAATCCCCATCGTGACAGCAAGTTACATAGGTCACTCCAAGTTTGAGCTTGATACCCCAATTCTCTGCATTGATCTCGACTTGATGGAAAGCAACACCCGGCGAATGGCGGAGTTTCTTCGTCGCCATGGAAAGAGTTGGCGGCCGCATGCCAAATGTCACAAGACTCCGGCTGTTGCCTGGAAAGAGATCGCCGCTGGAGCGATCGGCGTCACTGTCGCCAAGGTTTCTGAGGCAGAAGTCATGGCAGCCGCAGGGATTCGGGACATTTTGATTGCCAACATGATTGTCGGGCAACCGAAGTGGGAACGGCTTGCTGCATTGTGTTCCTCCGCCGACCCCATTGTGGCTTGTGACCACTTCGCCCAAGTCGAACCTTTGTCAGAGATTTGCGTTCGAAACGGTGTGACTTGCCGAGTCATCATCGAAATGAACATCGGACTCGATCGCGTCGGGACTCGGCCGGGGCGAGATACGCTCGATCTCGCGCTCGCCCTCTCCAAACTCAAGGGAATTGAGTTCGCGGGAATCATGGGTTACGAGGGGCATCTGCTGCGAATTGAGAGCGCCGACGAAAAGAAAAAGCAGATCTGCGACGCGATGGCAGTGCTCGCTGAGTGTGCTGACAAACTACGGCGAGACGGATTGCGATGCGACATCGTCAGTGCCGGAGGGACTGGATCGTACCAGATTTCCGCGGAATGCCCCGGCATCACCGAGCTGCAATGTGGTGGTGGTATCTTCGCAGACCCGTTCTATCTGCAAGGATGCAATGTGAGCGGACTCGATTCGGCTCTGACCGCTCTTGCGACGGTTGTCAGTCGGCCAACGCTAGATCGAGCAGTCCTCGACAGCGGGCGTAAGACGCTGAATCCGGACGTCCAGTTGCCGATTGTCAAAGGCTGGCCCGACGCGACCGTCAAGCGGCTCAGCGCGGAGCACTGCGAATTGACACTTGGCCCGCAGTCACAGAATCTGAAAATCGGCGACAAGGTCGAGTTGATCGTCGGATACGCCGATTTCACGACGCCGCTCCACGATCTGTTTTATGGCTTTCGCGGTGAGCGGCTGGAAGTTGTCTGGCCGATTTTAGGCCGAGGAAAATTGCAGTGAAGTGCTCTCACTTCAACAAATCTTTCGTCAGCACGATCGCCT
>CAZILR010001125.1:0-1886 GCA_964539995.1 uncultured Planctomyces sp. | reverse complement strand
AAGCCCTGGCTCTCGCCGAAACGGACGATGTCCAGCCAGTGCCGTGCCCAGCGCTCGCCGTAGTGCGATGAGTCGAGCAACCGATCGACGAGCTTTTCATACGCTCGCGGATCACGGCTGTTGACGAAGTCCTCGACTTCTTCCGGTGTCGGAGGCAGGCCGATCAAGTCGAACGACAGTCGTCGAATGAGCGTGCGACGATCTGCTTCCGGAGATAGCTGGAGGTCGGCCTTTCCCAACCGATCCAGAATGAAGTGGTCGATCGGATTGAGTGCGCGCCCCGGTTCGCCCTCGCTGACGCTTCGGATTAGTTTGGGAGGCTCGACGATCTTCAGCGGTTGCAGTGACCACCAGTTGTAACCGGCTCGGCGGTTGCTGGTGTAAAGGAACGGATCAATCGGATCGGCGGCCCACTTCGCTCCGGCCTTGATCCACTCGCGGAGCGATTTGCGGTCGTCGTCGGAAAGTGGATCGCGCCCCTTGGGGGGCATTTCGTCCGATTCGATGCGCTGCAGGAACACACTTTCGAGATCCCCCGGCTTGAGCACTTCGCCACTGTCGCCTCCGGCCAACGCCTTCGCACGGCGAGTCAGGTCGAGGCCACCTTTGCGATCCGAGGCATTGTGGCATTCCAAACAATTTCGCGCGAGCAACACCGCGACGTCTGCTTCGAGTGACTTCGCGACCGTCGCCGGAGCGAATTCTTTCAGCGGATTGTCCTTCTCCGTGAGCTTGCCGCGCCAGATTTCGATGCCGGACAAGTTCGCGTGTCCGCCGACGGCGCTCAGTTCAATCGCTCCGTCCGCAACGTCGATCACCCACGGCCCCAGCCGATCCCAATGCCCGCCGTTGCCGCTGTTGTACCCTTTCAGAACCAGCTTGCCGCCGAGCGACACATCAAACGTCTGCGGATCGTTGTCTTCCCAAACGTAGAGATAAACGCTGTACGTCCCGGCCGGCACGTCGGTCACACGCACGCGAGCCTTCCCTGAGGGCGACCAACGCGACGAACGAATCATCTGCGCGCGGGCATCATCCGTGGCCGGAATCAATGACACCGATTGATTGTCGAATTCCGAGAGCCCCTCGGTGGAAACTCCGCGAGTCGCACCCGCTTCCCAGTTGTGTCCATCGATCGTCAGAGCTGGGCCATTCAGATTGAAGGCTCGATAAAACGTGGCCGCATCGTCGGCCATGACCGCCTGCAAGACGGCCAGCAAAGCCAACGATCCGCTCACGACGGCAACGATTCGAGAAGGCATTCGTCGAAGAGGAGACATGGTCCTGTCGGATTCGAGAGACGAGTTTTGAGTTTGTTCGCGACGGCGGAGTGTACACCGTCGGCCGTCACATGGCGTGTGAGCCGCGCGTTGAGGCTGGTTCGGCAGCCGCTATCATCCCGAAGTTGTCCGAACTCTCCAGGGATTTTCATCATGCCAACCGCTCCTTTTCATTTTCAGGAATTGTTTGAACTCGGCCCCGATGACACCGAGTACCGCTTGCTGACCGCGGAGCACGTCCGCGTGCAGCCGTTCAACGGCAAGGACGTTTTGTGCGTCGAGCCACAGGCCCTCACGCTGCTCTGCTCGCAGGCGTTTCACGACATCAACTTCTTTCTGAGGCCGAAGCATCTCAAGCAGGTCGCCTCGATCCTGGATGATCCGGAGGCATCGGACAACGACCGGATGGTCGCGCTGACGATGCTCAAGAATGCCGACGTGTCGAGTGCCGGCGTGTTGCCGTTCTGCCAGGACACCGGTACGGCGATCGTCATGGGCAAGAAGGGACACGCGGTCTGGTCGAGCGGCGACGAGGAGGCCCTCGCTCACGGCGTGTACAACGCCTACACCGAGAACAATCTGCGGTACTCGCAGAACGCCGCGCTC
>CAZILR010001124.1:0-1888 GCA_964539995.1 uncultured Planctomyces sp. | reverse complement strand
TCGGCGAGCCAGCGACGGAACGCAGCTTCGCGGTGACTCGGCCGATATCCCTTCGGCAACACTCGGAGACAGATGGATGAGTGACCTCGTGCCAGGAATTCGGACGCTCGACGAACTGCAATCGTTCGTGCGCACGAAACTCTGCGACAAAGAGAATCTGCTGCTGGAACAAACGAAAGTCCGGCAGGCTCCGCTCATCAAGCAGGGCAAGCTGTGCGGTTATCAGTTCTCGGTGCAGGGGCCTCGGCAAGTGCGTCTCGGAGCCGTCTGGGCCAGCGATCACAATGACGTTTATTTCTACGACACACGCGGCACTCGCTACTACAAAGCTCATCTGACCGAACAGATTGCCCTTCCAGAACAACCGGCCGCGTAGGTTCGCTTCCGAGTTGGCCGACCAAACACTCCGGCTCGACGCTCCGCAGGGACCGTTGAGCCGAACCAACCGCGGGTCTCCTGGCGTTCACCCTCGAGTTTCGACTCGAACGGCTCAGCCACGAGACCCGCGGCTTTATTTGGGGTTCGAGCGCCGCAATTACACTTCCGCCGCCACGTCCATCTTCGCCGGTTGGCAGTACGGACAGATCGTGCTGTAAATGATGCGATGACAACTCTGGCACTCGTGCGGACCAAGAGTCAGCGGCTGCGGTTGCAAGCGTTTGTAGGTCAGCAACGCGAACAGGACGACGATCAACACGGCGACGATCCAGCCGGCGGCTCCCCACTCGGCGATGACCGTGTAAGACAGTGCCGCCGCGCAGACAATGTAGACCGCCAGTGTCTCTCCGAAATTCCGACGCGCGAGCATCGCTTTCGACGTGCGGTTGAGTTCTTCCGAAACTTCTTCCCGCATCAAGGTGAGACGTTCCTGACGAACGGTCTCAGCCTCTGCGGCCCCGACCGCTTTCAACAGCCGCTCGACATCGTCGAGAATGCGGTAAAGATCTTCAAAGCCAAATTGCGTCTGATGCGCCCACCGATTGCGATACTCGCGCAGTTCGCTGACCAGACTGCGTTCAAGAAACCCCAGCTTGTGTCGGAACACGCCGTTCCACTGGTCCCACATCACGGTCAGCAGCGAATGCGTGTCCCAACGAATCGTCTCCCCTTTGTTGATCGCGATCCCTCGATCTTCGCGAAAGCTGCTGCGAGCCGCCTCTTGCCAGTTGTCTCGATAGGTTGCTTGCAGTTCCCGCTCGACGAACGGGGCGACTCCTTGAATCAGCAAGTCGAAGGCTCGGTTGATACGGGATTGAGGGCTGGGCATGACGCTGGGGAAATGTTGTCGCGGGTGGGGAAGCGGCGTATTTCAGCGAGACAGGTTGATCGTGTCCACGCCGTTCGGGCATGGACTTGCGCAGTTATCGGCCATCTCTCGAAAAAACAGTTGTCGGACTTCACGACATCCGACGACGCATCCCGGCGATCACAACGATGCCTCCCAACAACCCCATCAATAAGTCGAGCAGCGTATCGGCCAAGCCTGGCTGAGTGTGCGTTCCGAATTGCCGGTCGGCGACGAACTCCGCGAATTCCCAGACAACGGCGGCGAGGCTCGTCAGTCCCAGGATCATCGGTGGGAACACGTTGGAGGACGGCTGGCCAAGCAAACCGAGCGGGACCGCCTCGCGATAACACACTCCGAAAAAGTAGGCGATCGCCACTCCGCCGGCGAAGTGCATTGGAATATCGAACTCAGGAAACAGGTTGTAAAAATCGAAACCCAAGAGAGCCACGAGGTGGATCGCAAAGACCAGCAACGGAGCCCACGCGGCACGTCGCAGTGAGATCAATGCCCAAGTCAACCAGACACCCATCGAAGTCCCTTCCGTTTTCCATCTGCCGCGACGTCACGCCTCGCTCGCCACATGCCCGCCGCGCACCAGCT
>CAZILR010001123.1:0-1888 GCA_964539995.1 uncultured Planctomyces sp. | reverse complement strand
TATTTGAACCCAGCAACTTCTTTCAAGCGTTTGCAGTACGCCTCAACGATAGCCTCAGTGCCCGATTCTTTTTCCTCCATCGGGCCAAACAGACCTTGTTCGGTTCTGTAAGCAGCCTGTCGCCATGAATCATCACCCCAGAATGCAGTCATCCTTTGAGCCTGCTCTGGAGCGACAGCATCGGGATTCCTTTTCAAGGCGTTCATGTTCGCATCCATGATCATGAAGTTGTAGAAGATTTCGACAGAATTCATTCGACCTGCGGCTTCGAGAATTCGCCAATCGACGTTGAGGCGATACGGATCCAAAACGCACAAACCACGGGCGTAGTCTTCGTAGCGGCAACGAGGGAAAACCTCTTTGAGAAGCACTTCGTTGCAGTCACCATGATGAACGAAGACGTTGGATCGGCCCTGGCTCATCACAGCCAGCCGTTCCGATCGCTGAAGATTTAGGTCAACGAAATGAAATTCATGAAATCCCTGAGCTGAATCCAAGGCAATCATCGGACTTCCAGGTACCACTAACCCGGTTGTCTTGCTGATGTGCTCTCCTGCTCCGGCATACCCGTCAATGTAGATGTAGCGTTTGATCGCCGATTGCTTCGCCAGGATTCGTGTGTACGCATCAGAGTACTCTCGAAAGATTTCGAGTTTGATCTCCGACCAAGGGCCGATGACATCAAGATCAGGATCGTCCACCTTAAATCCTTTTCTCAATGGTTAAACGCGAACTCAGTGGAGTTAAAGAGTCCCCACAGGATGTCGCCGTAAACCATCTGCGGGACGTTGTTGGCCTGGCGGGCTCGCGCTTCGGCGAGTTGTTTTTCGGTCTGAGTGATTTGCTTCTCGAGGTTGGTGAGCGCTTCGGCCTCTTGACCGTCCTCTTTGAGCTTCTCGTACTCGGCCTTGAGCGACTTAGCCTGGTCTTCAAGGCGGCGGTAGGTCTGGTCGAGTTGCGCTCGCAGGCCGGCGAGCTTGTCCACGCGCGTCGGGTCATCGAGTTCTTGCTTGATGAGTTCGACGAGCTTCGTGGTTTCGACTGCGGTCGGCTTGCGGCTGAACGCGAGGACGTAGAGTTCCTCGACGATCTTGTCCGGCGGCGTCTTGGCGGCGAGCAACGACGGGATCAAGCGGCTGCCGGCGACCTTGAGCGTGATCGTGTCGCCGTTGACGAGGTGCAGGGCCTGCGAGAGGTTCGCTTCCTTGTTGACCTCGCACGAGCAGGCGGTTTCACGCGGGGCGCGGCCGAACGTCGTGAGGAAGAAGTTCGTGACGTTGCCGGCGTAGAGTTCGACGGCCCGCGTCCCTTGCGGCGACGATTGGAAGCGATCTTCGGTGCCGGTGATGCTGCTGATCGTGTCGAGCAGCACTTCAGCTCGCAGACGGCGGACGTAGCTGTGCGAGAAATACGCCTCGTCGAGTTCGTTCGTCGGATTCGTCGCGGCTGAGAGCTGATACGTTCGCGAGTTGCAGATGTCGCGGACCAGCTTCTTCTTGTCGAAACCGTATTCGGCCAGCTTCGTGCCAAGAGCTTCGAGCAGTTCCTTGTTGCTGGGCGGGTTGCTGATGCGGACGTCATCGACCGGTTCGACGATGCCTCGGCCGAAGAAGTGAGACCAGATGATGTTGGCCATCGTCTGACTGAAGGCCGCGTTGTCGGGCGAGGTCAGCCACTTGGCCAGCGAGGCTCGCGGGTCATGGCCTTCGATCTCCGGCTTGTCGCCGCCAAGGAATTTCGGCTTCATCTTCCGGCCATCGACGAGGTGATCGACGGTGTTCGCATTGTTGTTGTTGAAGACGACAACCTCGCGACCTTCAACGCCGCGCTTCAAGTTGACTCCGGCGAAGAACGCTGCGAAGCCGTAGTAGTCGTCCATCGTCCAACG
>CAZILR010001122.1:0-1895 GCA_964539995.1 uncultured Planctomyces sp. | reverse complement strand
CCCCGGAGGACATTGCTCGGCAGAATGTTTCCCGTCGTCACCCTCGGTGGCTCATGGCCGAGGGCTGATGATCCCTCCTGACTCCGCGTTTTCCGCCTGCCTTCGGAGACCTCCGCATGACTCCGCGATTCGCGCTGGTGGCCACGACATTCGTGGTGCTCGCTTCTCTGTCTCTGGCCGCCGACAAACTGCCGCCGTCGGCGGATCGCAAGATCGACTTCGTCAAGGATGTCCGCCCGCTGCTGGAGAAGCACTGCTGGAAATGTCATGGCGCGGAAAAGCAAGAATCCGGATTGCGTCTGGACAGCCGCGCCGCGCTGCTGAAAGGAGGCGACCTTGGCCAAGTCATCGCTGCAGGCGATAGCGAGCGCAGCAAGCTGATCTTGCTCGCGTCGGGGACTGATCCGCAAACGGTGATGCCGCCCGATGGACCACAACTCAAGCCAGTGGAGGTCGGCATCCTCCGCGCCTGGATCGACCAAGGCTGCGTCTGGCCGGAAGACAATTCACCCAAGGAAGAGAAGAACAAGCATTGGTCCTATCAGCCGATTCACCACTTCGATCCGCCAAGAGTCAAGAACGGCGGCTGGGCACGCAATCCGATTGATCAATTCGTGTTGGCCGAGTTGGAAAAGCGCGGCATCGCTCCGTCGCCGGAAGCGGATCGCACCACGCTCATCCGGCGGTTGAATCTCGATCTGCTCGGCCTGCTGCCGACGTTGGAAGAAGTCGATGCGTTCGTGAAGGACTCGCGACCCAACGCCTATGAGGAACTCGTGGATCGACTGCTCAAGTCGCCACACTTTGGAGAGCGCTGGGGACGGCATTGGCTCGACATGGCTCGGTACGCCGACAGCGACGGCTACGAAAAGGACAACGCTCGGCCGGATGCCTACCGCTGGCGCGATTGGGTCATCGACGCGATCAACAGTGACATGCCGTTCGATCAATTCACCGTCGAGCAGATTGCCGGCGACTTGCTGCCGGAGGCGACAGCGATGCAAAAGCTCGCGACGGCCTTTCATCGGCAGACGCTGACGAACACCGAAGGAGGCACCGACAAAGAACAATGGCGAATCGAAGCCTGCTTCGATCGCACCGAGACTACTGGAGCGGTCTGGTTGGGGCTGACCGTCGGCTGTGCTCGCTGTCACTCGCACAAGTACGACGCGATCAGCCAGCGCGAGTACTACCAGCTCTTCGCCGCCTACAACAACGGTGATGAGGAAACGACCGTCGTGCCGAAGTCGCCCGAAGAGATCGCGGCCTACGACAAGGCGAAGTCGGCTCACGATGTCGCCGTCGCCGAGCTGACCGCGAAACTGCGAACTGAACAGGCAAAGCAGAGCGATCCGTTCACAGCGTGGTTGTCGAAGACCGAAGCGGCGCTGGCGGAGACTGCCGCGAATCCGGTCAAACGGCACGCGATCGACGATGAAGCCGTGTTTCACGAAAGCGAAATGGCCTTCACCAAGCAAGCGGACGGCTCGTACCTCGTGATCGGTCGCAATCCGGAGACCGCGATTTACCGGATCACCGGCAAATCATCCGTCGCGGGAGTGAATGCGATCCGGCTCGACGTGCTGCCCGATCCGTCACTACCGGCGAAAGGCCCCGGCCGAGTCGCTCACGGCAACTTCGTCCTGAGCGAACTGACGGTCGAGGTCGCGGACACGCCCGACTTCGCGAATGCTCGGCCGCTGAAATTCACCGGCGCGCGAGCGGACTTCGAGCAGGCCGACAAACCGTGGCGTGCGGCCCACGTCATCGACGGCAAAGACGACACGGGATGGGCGATCGCTCCGCAATTCGGCAAGGAACACTGGCTCGTCGTATCGTTTAACGCCAACGGCGTGGGCGCGAATGCGACAGATGCGACCGAACCGCCCACGCCG
>CAZILR010001121.1:0-1896 GCA_964539995.1 uncultured Planctomyces sp. | reverse complement strand
TGACGTGCCGGTGAACTAGTCGGCAACACACGAGCACAAAAAAGCTGCTGCTCGGCCGATGTCCTCCGCCTGGCCGATCCGACCCCACGGCAGTTTGGCTCCTTCTTCCGCGAGCATCGCGTCGCCGAAGGTTTCGTGTTCGCCGGGCGTGTCGATCCAGCCCGGTTCAATGACGTTGACGTTGATGCGGTGCTTGATCAGTTCTGCGGCGATCGTGAAGGCCATGTGATTCAGGCCGGCCTTCGCAGCGTTGTAGGCCACCGCTCGAGCATACGGACGTCGCGAGTGAACGCTGGAAATGAACAGGATCTTCCCGCCGCCGCCCCGTTCGACCATGTGTCGAGCGACGAATTGGCTCATGTGAAATCCAGCGGTCAGCGTGCCTCGCAAAGTCTTGTCGAAAACGTCCGGGTCGTAGTCGAGGAAATCGCCTCGTCGCGAGAACGCCGGATTGCTGACCAGAATGTCGATGCGTCCGAACGCCGCGAGCGTTCGCTGCACGAGGTCTTCGCACGAAGTCCGATCGAACGAATCCCCATCGACGAGCACCGCGCGGCGACCGAGCGATTCGATTTCAGCGATCAGCGAGGCGGTGTTCTCCGACGGCTGCCGGTCATTGATGGCAACGTCGGCTCCGGCGCGAGCCAATTCCAAAGTACAGCCGCGGCCGATCCCGCGAGCGGCTCCGGTGACGAGGGCGACTCGTCCGGAAAGTTTGAGAAAGTGCGACACAGTCGGTTGGGCAGAATCAGGCATGATGACATCAACGTAGCCCGCTCGGTCTTCGAGCGGAATGCTCAGCAGACGGTGTTTCACAGCGGGACGCGCAGCCCGTCGTAGGCCAACTCAACACCAGCGGGCAGGCGGGCATTCGTCTCGTCGTAGTCGAGCCTGTGCGACACATGCGTGAAGAAGGCTTGGCGCGGACGGACTCGCTCAACAACTTCCAAACTTTGAGCGAGTCCGAAGTGTGTCGGGTGCGGCTTGTCTTGCAGAGCGTCGAGGATCAGCACGTCCAGCCCCTCCAGCAGCGGCCAACTTTCCTCCGGAATGTGGCTGACGTCGGTGCAGAACGCGACGTCGTTGATCCGAAATCCGAGCACGGGAAGCCGGCCGTGGAGTAGACGGATCGGCTGCACTCGCTGACCAATCACGTCGAACGGGTCGAGGCCGATGCGGACGAACTCCAATTTCGGAATCGCACCGGGATGCAGGTCTTGAGACGGAATCTCGAAGGCATAGCCGAAAGCGGAACGCAGCATCCGTTCGACCGGTTCTTCGCAATACAGCGGAATCGGCCGCGACAACTTCCACCCGCTGGTTCGTAGGTCGTCGAGTCCAAAAACATGATCGGCGTGCGAGTGCGTGTAGATTGCCCCTTCGATCAGACGCACTCGCTCGCGCAGCAACTGCAGCCGTAACTCCGGCGGCGTGTCGATGACGAACGTGCCGCGTGGAGTGTTGACCGCGACCCCCGTGCGCGTCCGATGATTCTTCGGATTCGACGACGTGCAGACCGCGCAATCACAGCCGATCATCGGCACACCGACACTGGTGCCGGTGCCGAGCAAGATCAATTCGCCGCGTGAGGAGGCAGGTTCAGACATGGCTAAGTGAGATTTACGGTCGGGTCTTGCTCAACAACTTTTGCAAGCGTTGCAAATCAGCTTGCAAGCGTTCAATCGGCTGAGCGGCGAAGTCGCGCGGGCTACGAAGACCGGGTTGAAAGTTCAACGTGTCGTTCATCGAGTCGAGCACGGTTTGAATTTGGCGGTCGCGTTCCTGGTCGATCTCGGTTGCCGCCGAACCACGAGCGGCAATGATCGCGCTCTGCAAGGCGTTCAAAGACAGAAACAATTGTGTCGCCGAATCCCAATCCCGGCCGACGAGTCGTGG
>CAZILR010001120.1:0-1898 GCA_964539995.1 uncultured Planctomyces sp. | reverse complement strand
AAGGTCTCCAGGTGAAGGAGAGACCTTCGGTCGTCCAGTGTGGCTCGGTCAGAATACCGGCCACAGCGCTGTTCGCTAACGGTCGGGAAAGAGCACCGTTATCATCCCGCCCCCTCGCACCCGTAGCTTGACTCTCCGAGTCGAGCCGTCAGTAAATACTCGACTCAGAGAGTCGAGCTACGAGTTAGACAGCAAAGGCAGACCGATGAAGATTCACGAGTACCAAGGTAAGCAATTGTTCGCAAAGGCGGGAGTCGCCACGCCCAAAGGGATCGTCGCCCGCACGCCCGACGAAGCCGCCGCCGCGTTCACGCAACTGGGCGGACCGATCGCGGTGGTGAAGTCACAAATCCACGCCGGCGGCCGAGGTAAAGGCCGATTCAAAGAACATCCCGATCAGCCGGGTGTGAAGGTCGTGAAGTCGGCCGAAGAGGCTCGCGATCATGCGAAGCGGATGCTGGGTAACACGCTGGTCACGATTCAGACCGGTCCCGAAGGGAAGCAGGTCAACACGATTTACGTCGAAGGCGGACTGAACATCGCTCGTGAGCTGTACCTCGGCGTGGTCGTCGATCGCGAAGCTGGTTCGCCAGTCGTGATCATGTCCTCCGAAGGTGGCGTCGAGATCGAAGAGGTCGCGAAGCACTCGCCAGAAAAAATTCTGAAAGAGCCGTTCCATGCCGGCTACGGCTTGCAGCCGTATCAAGCTCGCCGATTGGCGTATCAACTCGGCTTGAGCGGATCGGCCGTCACGAGTGCTCAGTCCTTCCTGCCGAAGTTCTGCAAGTTCTTCGTCGAGAACGATTGCAGCATGGCCGAGGTCAACCCGCTGGTTATCACGGCCGAAGGGGAACTCGTCGCGCTCGATGCCAAGGTGACGTTCGATGACAACGCGATGTTCCGTCACAAGGACTTCGCCGAACTGCGAGATCTCAGCGAAGAGAACGAATCCGAAGTCCGCGCCGGCAATACAGGGCTGAGCTACGTCAAACTTGACGGCAACATCGGTTGCCTCGTCAACGGAGCCGGCCTCGCGATGAGTACGATGGACCTCATCAAGCTACACGGCGGCGAGCCAGCCAACTTCCTCGACGTCGGCGGCGGAGCCAACGTCGCACAAGTGACCGAGGCGTTCAGCATCATCCTCGCCGACAAGAACGTGAAGGCAGTGCTCGTCAACATCTTCGGCGGCATCATGAAGTGCGACACGATCGTGACCGCGTTGCTCAGCGCGTACGACACCGTCGGCTTCACCGTCCCGCTCGTCGTGCGACTGGAAGGCACGAACGTGGACATCGCCCGCAAGATGCTCGCCGACAGCGGCCGCAAAATCATCGCCGCCACCGATCTCACCGACGCCGCTCAAAAAGTTGTCGCGACACTGAAGGCTTAGTTCTTCGCCTTCCCTAACCCCCGACCCCTAACCCCTGAACCCTACCACCATGTCCATTCTCGTTGACAAAAACACGCGTGTGATCTGCCAAGGCATTACCGGCAAGACGGGCCTGTTCCATTCGCAGCAATGCCGATCCTACGGCACTCCGTTCTTCGGCGGTGTCACGCCCGGCAAAGGCGGCACCGAAGTCGATGGCTTCCCGGTCTTCGATTCGGTCGATGAGGCCGTTCGCAAGACAGGAGCAAACTGCTCGCTGATCTTCGTCCCACCCGGAGGCTGCGGCGACGCAATCCTCGAAGCGGCTGCGGCCGGGATCACGTTGATCGTCGCGATCACCGAAGGCGTGCCGGTGCTCGACATGGTCCGCACGGCTGACGTGCTTGCCACGAAGTTTCCGAAGAGCCGCCTGATCGGCCCGAACTGTCCGGGCATCATCACACCCGGCATCGCCAAGATCGGCATCATGCCCGGGTACATCCACAAGCCCGGCCCGGTCGGCCTC